>JAISUA010000185.1 GCA_031272305.1 Clostridioides sp. | reverse complement strand
GGAAATCGTATAATGAGGTAAATTGATACCGTATCTTTTTTGAATATATCTTTTAGCCAAAATACCTATTGGAGTACCTGCTCTTGCAAGAGAAACAAGCACAATATCTATATCCGTTTTTTGAGTTTCTTTTTCATTTTGAAATCGGACACATTCTTTGCTTTCTATTTTCTTTTCATTTTCAAAATTTTCATCTTTATTTTCTAATTTTATGTCAATGTACTCAGAATCTATTTCTCTATTTCTCAATATTTTTTCGCACATTACACCAATTGCAAAAGCAAGTTTTTCTTTTGTTTCCTCAAGTTTTTCTCTATATAAGTCCATATACTTTGCACTTACTTCATACTCTATAGGAATCATTTCAGAATAATGCGTTCCATTTTGAATTTTTCGTTCCCTCTCCTCATTATTTCGTTCAACAATCAAATCAGAAATATCCTTCAACAAAAATATAACATCATTTTTTGAATATGTTCCAAATTCACGAGAATATAAGTCAAATTGCACAATATTCAATTCTTTTATATTCGTTTTCGTAAAAATTTCAATCAATTCTTCATAATCTTCATTCGTTTTTTTGCATTCAATAAATATAAAACATTTTTCAAAATCGAGTCTGTCTATATTATAAATATAGTTCTGAACATTATTATTATAAAAACTCTTCAACGGAAATCTTGATTTTATAGGATAATTTTCATCATCTATTGCAATAATTGGACTTCTCGTTGTCGAATAAAAATAAATATCTGCTTTGTCATCATTTTGCAGAGCAAACTGCATAGGAATATACATAAACTCTTCTGTTCCTAAAAATAAAATCTTCTGCTTATTTTCATCTTTTTTCACTTCTAATTTTAATTCATAGTTTTTTATATTTTCCTCTTTTGTTTTTTCTATATTCAGTTTACTATTGTTTTGTTTGATCATCTTTAAAAGTTCTTTATGTTCTTGTTTCGTAAGTCCAAATCTTCCTGTATATTTTAGATATTTTTCATATTTATCAAAATCCAAATCTATAAAATTAACTTTTAACTTATCATTTTTATTATAATTTAAATCTCTACTCTCAACTCCTAGTTTGTCATTCACACTATTGTCAATATATTCACTCTTAACTTCAAAGTTATTATTTGCACTATTGTCAACATATTCACTCCTAACTCCAAAGTTATTATTTGCACTATAGTTGATATCTTCATTGATTATCTCAAATTCTTCTTTGGAATTATTTTTTACCTCTTTAGAATTGTTTTCTGCATTTTTCGAATCTATTTCAAATTTAAACTTTCCTTTAAATATATAGACAAATTCTATCTTGCAATTCAACTCATCTGCTACATTTTGATAGTTTCGTAAATTTTCATCACTCAACCAGTTCAATATTGAACAAATAATATAGTGTTTTTTTGGATATAACCTATGAATCTCTTTAATAATATTAAGGCAAGTCTTTCCTGTTGTAAGCTCGTCATCAACGAAAATAATCGTATCTGAACCATCTAAATTTCTCTTTCTATTTAATTCAGTATATTCATCATTTTCTGAATGATAGTTTTTACTTTTTCCTTCAATAAGTTTTTCATAGTATAAAATTTGTCTTGTTGCATGAGAATGTTCTTCTAAAAACTCTATTTTTTCTAATCCGTCGATTTCTTCTCTAGTCGAATGTATAAATTCGAAATCTCCTTCTAAAAAATCAAAAAAACTATGTCCTAAAGCTGTACTCGTTTCTGAAAAAGCAATTACAGTTGCTTCTTTAGGCAATTTTTTTTGATTGTAAACATCGCAAAGTAGCTTTCCTAGATTATTCATATTTTGTGGTTTGCATGCTAAATGTTTTCCTAAATTTTTAGATACAAATAAAAACTTTCTTTTCTTATTTTCTCTTACTGCTATTTCTAAGAAATCATTTATATTTAAATTTAGTGGATTGTCTTGTATAAAAAAATTACAATTAAATTTCATATTTTTTTATATATTCCTTTCTTTATGTGTTTCTTTCTTTATATATTTCTTTTTCTAGAATTTATTTTGTAGAATTTCATTTTCTATACCTTCGTTTAAAACGCCGTATATATCCGATATTTTAAGAATTTTTTTTGCCCATTTTAAATGTGGTTTTGCTTCGTTCATCTTTTGACCTGACGAACTTTTACAAACTCCATAGATTCCTTCATTTTGATTCACTATCTGCAACGCATCTTTGTAATCGTGATAAGTCACGCAACACATAGATTGCACAATTGGTATTTGCATAGGATGTATAACTGTTTTTCCAAACAATCCATTTAACTTGTCCAATTTTATTTCTCTCATAAATAATTTTCTTATTTTTTCATCTTTCATATCAAATAATTCTGATACTCCTCCACTTATAGGAATATCTATTTCATCACGATTCAAATATAAAACCACATCTTTAATAAAATTTGCACATATATCGTTTTCATATAGCGTCAAGCTGTCGCTTCTTCTTGTTCCAAAAATACCTAAAATGTCCGTTGTTCCAATTCTTATACTTAATATTCTTTCTTTATTTTTAATAATTGTGTTTTGAAGTTTTAGAAAACTTTCTTCTTTCAATTCAGGATATAAAAATTCCTTGCTTTCTATTATAGGAATGACACTCATACTACTTAAATTCCAACTATTCAATATATCTAAAATATTTTCTATCAATTCTTGATTTGATTTTGGAAGTACTATAGCTGTTATTATTTCACTATTATCTACAATAATATCTTTAATCTTTAACATTTGTCCTATATCTTTTATCCTAACAAATATCATTTTATCGTTTTTGTATTTTGCTTGATTTTCTATTTGTTCATATTGAATTCTATTCTTTTTTTCTTGATATTCAAAATTTTTATCAGATAGAATTTTACTAAATTCTAAATTAGATTTTGAATTTATTTTCCTAATTTCTGAAAATATTTTTCTAACGTTTTCAATAGCACAGTCTTCTCCTTCATCTCCAATAGAATCTTCTAAGCATATTGCAATTGTATTTGCATATTTATATTTTCCTTTGAAAGTTTTCATAATCATATCATACTGAACAGCA
>JAISUA010000177.1 GCA_031272305.1 Clostridioides sp. | reverse complement strand
CGTAATTTTTTATTAATGTATTTATTTTTTTTGCACTTTCTGGATCTAATCCAGATGTAGGTTCATCTAAAATTAAAAGTTTAGGACTGTGTAAAAAAGTTCTAGCTAAAGAAAGTTTTTTTTTCATTCCTGTAGAATAGTACTTTACCAGTTTATTTCTATCTTCATATAACCCTATTTCCTTTAACAGAGAGTTTATTTTTTCATTTAAAAAATTTTTTTTAAGACCAAAAATTCTTGAGAAAAAAACTAAATTTTCTATTCCAGTCATTTGTTCATACATACTAGCAGTTTCTGTTAAAGTTCCAACTAAAGCATGAACCTTTTCAGGATAAGTTAGAGGATCAATCCCAGCAATAGATAAAGATCCTGAAGTCGGATTTATTATACCATTTAACATTTTTACAATCGTGGTCTTGCCAGCACCATTCGGCCCTAAAAATCCAAATATTTCCCCATCCGTAACCTCAAAAGTAATTCCTTTAATAACTTCTTTGTCTCCGAACTTTTTGATAATATTATCCACTTTTATAATTCTTTTATCATCTACAGCACCATTCATTGCTCTATTTCCTTTCTCTTAAATAAATTTATTGAAATTATTAATAGAACATTATTAATATTAATGTAATTACAAGAGTAGTATCTGTATATTAGATTGTATCAAACTCATAATAATTTCCCCTAACTAAATATTTATTATCTTACCTAAAACAATTACATTATCTTCTTCAGATAAACCTCTTATTTTACCTTCAATATCATATTCTAAAGATTTAAGTAATGATAAAGTAATCTCCTTTGCTTCGTTCACATAAATGTTCATTTTGAAATCAGACTCATATTTTTCACATATATCTTTTTCTAATTCCATAACCAACTTCTTCCCTGTACCTTTATTTCTATATTGAGCATTTACATATAAGACACCCATCGCCCAATAACCTTTTTTATTACTTGTTATCGCAGTTATCACACCCACTATTTCATCATCAACTTCAGATACTACTCCACATTCAATTTCATTGCGAATTCTCATTTTTAAAAAATCTTTACTTTGGTACATATTAATAACTTGTTGGTTATCCTCAAATTTATTCTTTATATAATTACACACTCTGTCTAAATCTATATTTTCTATCCTCAAAAAATTCATACTATACTCCTTAAACTAAAAATAATATTTCTTCTTTTATAAGGTAATTAATGAAAGAACATACATCTTTATTTATTATATCGCCGTCGACATCTACATACTTGCTATGTATTTTAGAACAAATATCTTTAACAGAATTTACTCCGTCACAATTAGCAAATATAATACTCGCTACTGGATTAAGAATATCCAACATTCCAGTAATTGGATGCTGATAAATAATAAATTCTCCATCACCCTCATATCTCCACTTTATGTTCAACAATTTAGGTATTTCTTTATCATATAACACAATTTCCACCTCCACAATTATAAAAACAATCTACTTTCTAATGGATCTAACAGAGTCCCATTTTTTCTAGAATTCATAACTCTCGCTAGCTCTAACATCCTTTCGTTATGCCAACCTTTTTTCGTTTTATTCCAAATATTTTGAAATGAATCTTTTTTTAAATCTCCAAAGTAAACGTCAATATATGGCGTAATTCCTACCAAACCTTCTGAATTAATCCTCATAACTGTAGCAAATCCATTTTTTATTCCAAATTCAATATGCTCTGATGGGCTTCTGTATTCAATTTGTATAGGTGCAGTATTTGAATGAATATATTTTTCCATCTTTTTAAATTGTTCTTCTGATGCATATATCTGTTCCTCATTACCCTTAACTCGTCCAGATATTGAAAGTTTCTGCGTTCTTATTGATGCAACACCAAGACTCTTACATAATTCTGCAGTATTTTTAAAATCATCAATATTATATTTTGTAGTAGCAAATGAAACACGAACTTGCTTTCCAAATGAAATAAATCCCTTTATTGCACTGATAGCTTCATCAAAAGATCCTTTCTTATTACGAACATAGTCATGTACACTTGCATTTGAGCCATCTAAGCTTATTTGAATCATATCAACATACTCAGAAATTTTTTTAATCTTTTTCTTATTTAGATTTGCACCACTTAATATTGTTCCTATCTCTATACCATTTGTTCGCAAATATCTCATTAAGTCAAAATATTCAGGACTACATGTTGGTTCTCCACCAGTCAGACAAACCTGAAAAACTTTAGCCTTAATTAATTCATCTGCTATATTAAAAATTTGTTTTCTATTAAGTTCATCTTTATTCTTTATATGTGAATCATTATAACAATATATACATTTATTTGGGCACATACTAGTTAGCTCCCACATTACATATAATGGTGCGTCAAATCCATTATCAGGTATCAATTTAGCTTTTATTAAATCACTAAAATCATCCGCATTATCCATTATGTCTTTGTTACAATTTGTATTTCCAAAAACATTTATAAACTTTCTCATAATACACCTCCATAATTCTTATATATATAATTTTTTCAGATCATATACATTATCTATAGGTTCTTGTAACATATATTTTTTGACAGTATCCCATCCTCTTGAAAATTTATTGTCCCAAGTATTTCTAAAACTGCCATTTTGATATATATTCCCTAAATCCCAAGGTAAATATACACTTAACAAAAAATCTCCTTCAGGAGTTATAATTCCACCCCAAGCTCTACCAGTTTTTAATCCATTTTCAATCAATTTAAACTGATCAATAAACCTTACACAAACAAAAGAATTAACTTTATCATATGGAATATTCTTATTATACTTTCTAATGAATTCATTAACTCTATATACACAATAATAAAATTCTTCAC
>JAISUA010000160.1 GCA_031272305.1 Clostridioides sp. | reverse complement strand
CATATTTGAGCAACACCACAACCAATATCAACTCCAACTAAATTTGGTACAATTTTATCCTTTATCGTCATAGTCGTGCCTATTACACAACCTTTTCCAACGTGGCAATCAGGCATAATTCTTATCTTTGAATCTTCGAAAATACTCTGATTACACAACTTTATTATTTGACTTATCGTTCCACTGTCAACATTGTCAGTAAAAACTTTTGCTTCATTGAACCTGCCTTTTAATTCCATAGATTGCCCCCCTGTTTAAAATATTTTTTCTTTTGTATTTTAATTTTTTAACTGATAATATAACTATTTTGTGTGAGCTTTTTTTGAATTTAATTGATTTTTTCAATTACCTTTCGAATAAATCATAATAATCACGACCAATTGCATCGTTAGGAGCGTTGCAATCAAAATCTTCTTCAAATTCATCCTCTGAATCATCTTCAGAAAACCCAATCTCATCTTCATCGGCATCTTCTGGAAAAACTATTTCGTCTTCGTCGTAGTCATCATCAAAAACTTTATCTTTTTTATTAAAATAATCTTTTTTACTGTTTAAAAATTCATCATTAAAAATATCTTTCTTAATTTTTTTCTCTTCTTCACAGTACATTTCATAAGGAGTTTTGAATCCTTCGACTACTTTACAAATCACTGCCCCATTTGTTATAAACATAACTTCCACTATAAAATTTCGTCTTACTCTATCATAAATCCTTCCTGCACTCATAGTTCCTGTGATAGTTGTGTATGTTGAGTTCGCTATATATCCAATTTTGCCAATCTCATTCATCACAACCTTGATAGCTTCTGAATCGTAAATATTTGTTGGATCTTTTTGACATCTTATCTTCTTTCCAATTGAAAACGGCTTCATTCCATAATAATATCGCATACCTGTGATAGTAACAAAAACTTCTCTCATTTTTGTAACCTCCATTTTAAATTTTAATATTATACTTCTTTTGAATTTCAAATTCTTTTTCTAAATATTATATAATTTAATGTGTACGATAAAACGGATTTTAAAATTTGTTTTTCTATTTTTTATAAATAAAAAATCCTAGAGTTAACGCTAACAGTAGGATTTTTTCAATTAATTATTTTTAATTTTATTATTTAATTTATATTATCAGTTTCAAATAATTTTCTAAATTTTAGTTCTATATTTTTTCTAATTATATATATAGCACCATTCATTGCTCTATTTCCTTTCTCTTAAATAAATTTATTGAAATTATTAATAGAAACAATATTAATATTAATGTAAGTACAAGAGTTATCACTGTGTCATATATATGTATCTTCCCTTCGATAATATAAACACATTGAGACAAAAGAGAAATCGGTAACATTTTAGACATTTGCGGAAAAAATGCTACAAACATTTGAATTAAGTTTAAAATAAAGCAACTTACAATTGTTAATATTTTGTTTTTGAACATAGTTCCCAAAAATATGTTCAACGCTATGATTAAAACGCCATAAATAAATATTATTAAATTTGAATACAATATGTTAAACAAAGAAATCTCATTTCCCCAAAAAAGACTTGTATAATATTCGAAAATCATAAAGCTTACTACATAACTTATTAACCATACTGCCAAACTGGAAACAAATTTTGAAATTACTATATATTCTCTTCTTACTCCCTTTGACAAAATATTTACAATTGTCTTTTTTTCCAACTCATCTGCCATTAAACCAGCTGTGATGAAAATCAAAACAATTAATCCGATTTGAGAAATATTTTTGAAAAATTGAAAATATGCCTCAATCTCAGAAGCTTCTCTAACTTTTAAAATATATCCACTTGGCAACAATTGTTTGAGAATTTCTCCCAAATATTTTGTACCTACTGGAGACATTACACCGATAAGAACAAACATTGTTATCATAACCAATAACCTATACTTCCTTAATGTCTCTAGCAATTCTTTTTTAATCAAAGTTACTATAATATTCACAAAATATCACCCCCATATCCCTTAAAAAATATCATCAATAGTTGCATCTAAAATTTTAATACTATTAGGATATATATATTCATCATTCGTAGCAAAATAATAATATATTCTCTTTTGTATATCCTGATTTAACTCTTTAACCAAAATAGTCCTTTCTTTTAATTTGTATAAAATATTATTACTTCTCAAGAATGACTCAAATTTTTCAACTAAATGTTGTTTGTTAAAGTCAACTTCTAATAATTTATTTTTTGAATAAAAACTTAAACGTGTAGATGATTCAATTGATTTTACGATACCTTTATCTACAATGATAACTTCGTCACATAATCTTCCTATATCATCTAATATGTGTGTAGAAAGTAATATACTCGTGTCATTCTTTATTTTATTAAATATCTCTATTACTTCTTCTCTACCTTTTGGATCAAGAGCAGACATTGGTTCGTCACAAATAACCAAACTCGGTTTACCAATTAAACACTGTGCTATTCCAAGTCTTTGTTTCATTCCCCTAGAATATCCTTTTATCCTTTTATTTTTACTACATTCCAAATTTACTAAGCTTAAAAGTTTCGTCACTTCGTCAACTATACTCGCCTTATCAACTTTTTTTAAACAAGCACACATATATAGGTACTCATAAGCAGTCATAAAGTCATAATAAACTGGAACATCAGTTAAATATCCAATTTGTGGATTACTGTCTCCAAACTTTATATTCTTGTTATTCAAAATTATTCTACCTGAAGTAGGTTTTAAAAAACCAATCAACATCTTCATTAGAGTAGTTTTACCTGCACCATTTTTCCCAATTAATCCTACTATTGTGTGTTTTTTTATAATAAATGAAGCATTCTCAATCACTACTCTATCGTCAAATTTTTTTGATAACTCACTTACTTCAAGGATAATATCCGAATCTTGATTCATGAATCATCCCTCCCAAGTATTAAATATATTATCGGTCCAATTATCTGAACAAAAAGTATAACACATACCCAAAATATTGTATTTCCAAACTTATAAGTTTTAGTCCTAAAAACATCCCTTAATGAAACTACAACTAAAATTAGATTTACAAGTATTAAAGGTAATAGTATCTGGATATTAGATTGTATAACGCTCATTATAATTCCTCCTAACTAAATATTTATTATCTTATCTAAAACAATTACATTATCTTTTCTTTTTATAGTTAAATCTTATCACAAAATAAACTACTTTTTTCATTTAAGACGTGAACGTCCTTTTTCATGGCGTGAACGTCCTTTTCTAATTAATTTAAATTAATTTAAATTATTTTTATAATAAAATTACAAAAAATAATTTATTTAAGTTGAGTATTAGCTATCATTTAAAAAAGAGTTCTTTGAAACTATTTAAAATATTGGAAATATAGTACAACTTGAATGACGTTGAAAAATAACTTCAATGAAATTTGTATCACCTTTGTTGTTTGATAGATTTTAAATCTGTTGCAAAATAAATTTTAAAAAATCTTATCGCCAAAGAGCAAGGATATAACTCCTTGCTCTTACGATAGACGATTTTGCTATCTTTAAAAATACTATAAAAAATAAACATCGTCTATATTCTAGTTTAATCAAAGATAAAATTAAGTAGCTAACCATCCAAATACAGCACCAATTACCCAAAGAACAACCGCTCCTATGGCAGCACCATATTCATTATCAACGCTAGACAATCTCAAACTAGCAGGAGACATATATTGATGTTTCATAATTTCACCACCTCTCAAACCTCAACACAGTTATTCTTAGTATATTTAAAAGAAAGCAAAATAAAATATACAATATTAAAATACCTTATGTTGATCCATATTTATTATTAAGTAACATCTACATATTATATGAAGAAATATTACACATAATAATCTATTTTTATAGATATTATTTTCATAACTATAATCGATAATAACAATAATAATATACTTGCAACAAAAATTGCAAAAGTACTAATAAACAAAAATCCAGTAAATTGACCTACAACAATACCTATAATTGGCAATATTACGAATACTGCGGCTTGCTGTGCTTCTTCCACTGAATCTGAATTTTTAGATTTTTTTATTACAAAGGTTGTTGATAGTATAGTTATTGCCAAGCTTGCAATTATAAGCAAAATAATCCATTTAGTATTTGGAAAGAAAAATTCAAATCCACAAGCATATAGAACAATGTTCAATGCTATGCTCATAATAACAAATATTGCTATATTTAATCCTGAACTAAATAATATAGATACTTTAACTTTTGCAATAAATATATCTCTTACTCTCACTGGAGCTAAAAATAATGTTTCTAAAGTACCTTTTTCTCTTTCTCCAACAAATGAATTTGCAGATACAATAGTTGATACCATTGTTGGTATTAACATAAAAAATATTGGTAAAATACTATATATAAAGAAATCTACAATAAATTTTTTTTGTTCAATTAAAGAGAGTTTATCCATACTAATCTTTAATGTTTTTTCAAAAATCTTAAAAAAAACAGAAACTTCTATATTTGAATTCTTAACTGCTATTATGAATATAGTAGGCATAATAATTGTTAGAACAAGTGGCACTAAACACATAAGCCCAATTATTTTTTTATTTTTCATAATAGTATGAATATCTTTTATGATTATTTCATTTGCTAGTTTATTCATAATATCCCTCCTGTACATTAACAAGTGAAAAATACACATCTTCTAAACTAGGCTCATGAATTCTAGCTTCAAATACTCTACCTCCATTTAATACAATATCCTTGATTATCTCAGATATTTCATCTATATTTGTTATAGGTATTTTATATTTGTTAGTATCTAACTTGAATTTTTCAAAATCCTTATTATTGCCTTTTAAGTCAACATGCAATAACAAATGCTTCTTGAAATTATATTTTAAAATAATTTCATCTAACTCTCCCGAGCATAATATTTTTCCCTTATCTATAAATCCATATTTTGTACATATATCTTGAGCATATCTCAATTGATGTGTACACAAAAATACAGTTGCTTTTTCCTTTTTAACGTAATTTTTTATTTATGTATTAATTTTTTTT
>JAISUA010000111.1 GCA_031272305.1 Clostridioides sp. | reverse complement strand
TAACTTCATCTCCAAGTGAATATATCTTATTAGTATTCTCTCCTATCAATCTATAATTTTTTTCATCAAATATATAGTAGTCATCATCCAAGTCAACTAATCTTATCAATCCTTCTACTGTGTTTTCTAGCTCAATAAATATTCCAAATGACGTTACACTTGAAATAACACCATCGAACTCATATCCAACTTTATCACTCATATACACTGCTTTGTAATAATCATCTACTTCTCTTTCAACTGTTTCTGCTAACTTTTCTCTTTCAGAAGATTGTACTGAAGTATATTCAACAATTTCCTTCAATTTAGCAATCCTATTTTGAGAAAGTTGTCCGTTTATTGATTCTTTTATTATTCTATGAATCTGCAAATCAGGATATCTTCTTATAGGAGATGTAAAGTGACAATAATATTTAGCTGCAAGACCAAAATGTCCTTTACATTCAGGTGAATAAAGTGCATGTTTAAATGATCTAAGCATAACTTTTGCAATAGAGGATTCCTCTTTTTTACCTTGTATTTCTTCTATAATCTTTTGTAATGACTTAGGATGTACTTCTTCTAAAGATCCTTTTATCAAGTATCCAAACGCTGATAAGTAATTATTTAAATTAGTCATTTTTTCGAGTTCTGGATTTTCGTGAATTCTATAAACAAAAGGCATGTTCATCCAGAAAAAATGTTCTGCTACAGTTTCATTTGTAACTAACATAAATTCTTCTATGAGTCTGTTTGAAATTCTTCTTTCATACTCTTTTATATCGAGAACTCCTCCATCTTTGTCCAAAATTATCTTTGGTTCAGGTATATTGAAATCAATAGATCCTCTTTTCTTTCTTTTTGCCATAAGAATTTTAGCTAATTTCTCTGCATTTTTGAAATCTTCTACTAAAAAATTATACTTTTCTTTTAAAACTTCGTCGTCGTTTTCTAATATATCAGATACATCAGTATATGTCATTCTCGCTTTTGAATTTATAACACTTTCGAAAATATCATGTTTTACAACATTTCCTTGATTATCTATTTCCATACTAACAGAAAGAGCAAGTTTGTCCTCATTTGCATTCAAACTGCACGCTCCATTAGATAATTCTTTTGGCAACATTGGAATGACTGTATCTACAAGGTAAACAGAAGTAGCTCTTTTCAGTGCATCTTTGTCCAATTTTGTATTTTCTCTGACATAGTGAGTGACATCTGCAATATGCACTCCTAATCTGTAGTTTCCATTTGACAAAACTTCTACACATACAGCATCATCTAAATCTTTTGCATCGTCTCCATCTATTGTAAAAATATTTTTATCTCTCAAGTCAACTCTTCTTTTTATCTCATCGTCTATAGGCTCATTTGATGCCATAATTGCCTGTTCAATAACTTTTTCAGGAAACTTTTCAGGTAAATCATGAGATTTTATAATAGAAGTAATTTCCACTTCTTTTTTCCCTTTTTTACCGATAACTTCGATTATTTTTCCTTCGGCACTTCTCAATTTTTCTGGCCATTTTGTTATTTTACAAATTACCTTGTCATTATTTTTTGCACCACTAAAATATTTTTTTGGTACGAAAATATCTTCTCTTATTTTTTTATCATCAGGTACTACAAACGCAAAACCTTCACTTTCTTCAAAAGTACCTACTATAGTATCTCTTGCTCTTTCTACAATCTTAATTATATTTCCTTCTGCCTTCTTATCCATCATCTTTGGAAGAATAATATCCACTAGAACAATATCATTATTCATAGCACTATTTAAATTGTCAAATCCAATAAAAATCTCCTCTTTACTACTGTCATTTGGAATTACGAATCCATAACCACCTTTTTTAGAAGAAAATTTACCAACTATTTTTCCAAACTGTTCTGGTCTTGCAACCTTCTTTTTTTTAGTTATATAAATTTCTCCTTCTTTATCTAAATCATCAATGAGTTTATAAAAATCATCTATTTCTAATGAATTAACACCAAAAATCATAGAAAGTTCTTTCACTTTCAATGGTTTATAATGTTCCTCATCAATTAGATTCAATATTTTTTCTCTTATATTTTCGATCATAATTTCTCTCCCTCTTCAAACTAAAACTAAATATTTTTTATTTTTTAGTCTTTTCTTTAGTTTCTCTTTATAATTTATTCCCATTCGTAGATTTTATCTGAAATATTATAAATATCGTAAATTGTAGCTGTTAAATCTTTAGAGGAATCTTTTTCTTCAGTCAAATTTTTAAATCCAACCAAACTTTTCTTAACATTTTCACTTACTTCTTCAAACTTAATATCATCAGTACTTTTTGATTTTGAAAGTTTTATTTCTTTACCGTAAGAATCTATCCCAACTCTAAAATCTGGCACATAGTCACCTACATTTATTTGATGTGTTTTTCCATCACCTGTTTTGAATCTTATACCTTTTATATGGCTTATAGATGTATTTTTGCTTGTAACAGTTCCTTCTTTTTCACCATTCAAACCTACATATTCTATACTGTTCTTATCAATAATATGTGATTTCGTTGCTTTGATTAAATACTTTTGTATATAATCCATATCGTAAATAACTTCATCTTGATTAAGTAGGTCAGGATATTTCTTGTGATTCACTTTATATGAAAAAGGTTTTATAAATTCATAATTAGTTTTTACTTGTCCAACCATTTTTCCATCAACTTGTTTATACCCTTTATCGTAAACAACTAATTTCAATTCTTCTTTTTCATCATCAGTTAAATTTTTAAATATATTTTCTAATTGAGAAGCAGAATTTATACGAATTCCTTTGTTGTTTTGATATAAATATATTATAAATATATTGTTTGTTTCATATTCTATTAATTTGTTATACATATCAAAAGTATATTTTCCACCAAGTTCCGATTCATCGGAAAATTTGTATTTCAAAAGAGTATCCACTTTTTTGATTGCTTGAGTAGAAGTCATCATAGTGCCATCTTTCACTGATGAATCATTAAAAGCTAAAATAGTTATTATTACTATAAAAATTATTATTGTTTGTATATTGTTTTTATCCATAAAATTACTCCATATATACCCCTAAAAAATTTTATATTAGAATTACAGCAAAAAATACCATTTAAATAAAACTTATATTTGTATGAAACTTTAAATATCCTACGTGTATAAAAGTTTAATGTTCATACTTATATAAAAATTATATTTTTAAATAAATGCTATTTTATAATTGTATAGGAAAATATTTGTCTGGTCAAGTAAAATAGTATTTTTCCTGATTACCTTTTTCATGCTTAGTTCGAAGATAAATTTTTACACATTAAAAAAGAGGCTGTAACATCAAAATAAATTTAATGTTCAGCCTCATAATAACTTGAAATAAAATCAAGGTAATAAGTCTTGAAAAAACTGAGATAGAAAATCTTTGATTTTCGTTATAGAAGTTTCCTATTTGGTTCAAAGTGCGAAAACATCCATTTTCTATCATATATTTATTCTTTATCTTTATTCTTTATATTTTTCTTGATTTAATAAATCTAACTATTCGCTTTCTCTATTAGAATTATCTTCTCTATTACTTGTGCAACTGGAGCAACCACAAGAGCAATTACAAGAACCACATGAATTTCCGTTCTTTTTGTCTTTGATCATTCCACGAATTATAGCAACAACTACTATAATCAAAATCACACTAACAATAAGTGTTCCCAAACAATCACCTTCTTTATAACTTTCATTTTGACATATAATTATATTAATTATAGTGCTTCTGTAATTTTTCTTTTTCTTATGTCATTAGAATCTCTATGTTTTCTAACTAATAACCACACGAAAAGTCCTAATGTTACAAATCCTACTATTGTACCAAATCCAAATTTTCCTGTTGTTAAAAAAGTTCCTATTTGATATATCATAAGAGATATTACATATGCAAATCCACATTGATAACCTATAGCAGTTAAAAACCATTTTGTATTGTTCATTTCCCTTCTAATTGCTCCCATAGCTGCGAAACAAGGTGCACAAAGTAAATTGAATACTAAGAATGAATATGCTGCTACTCCAGTGAAATTAGCTGCTAAATTTCTCCAAACTTCTTCTCCTGATTCTCCTACTTCTGCAAATCCATATAGAATACCAAATGTTCCAACCACATTTTCTTTTGCCATAAGTCCTGTTATAGCTGCAACAGCTGCTTTCCAATTTCCCCATCCAAGCGGGATAAATATCCATGATATTGCTGAACCTATTTTAGCAAGTACACTATCTGACATATCTTCAACAACACCAAATCCGTCAGGACCAAATCCATATTCTGATGCAAACCATACTACAATAGTTGCAAGTAATATAAGTGTTCCAGCCTTTTTAATGAAAGACCAAGATCTTTCCCAAACGCTTCTAGCAATATTACCAACTGTAGGCCAGTGATATGCAGGAAGTTCCATAACAAATGGAGCTACATCACCTTCAAAAAGAGGTGTCTTCTTAAGAATGATACCTGATGTAATAATTGCTACGACACCTACAAAATACGCACTTGGAGAAACCCACCATGCTCCACCAAACAAAGCTCCTGCTATAAGTGCTATTATAGGTAATTTAGCACTGCAAGGTATAAATGTAGTTGTCATAATAGTCATCTTTCTATCACGATCATTTTCTATTGTTCTTGATGCCATAATTGCTGGTACACCACAACCTGTACCTATAAGCATAGGTATAAATGATTTTCCTGATAGGCCAAATTTACGGAAAATCCTATCCATTATAAATGCAACTCTTGCCATATATCCACAAGCTTCTAAGAATGCAAGGAATATAAATAAAATCACAATTTGAGGTACAAATCCAAGTACAGCTCCTACACCTGCTACTATTCCATCAATAATCAGTGATTGTAGCCACTCTGAACAATTTATTGAAGTCAATAAATTTTCGATTACCATTGGTACACCAGGAATGTGTGCTCCAAATAAATTCCATCCTTCACCGAAAACACCATCATTAGCCCAATCAGTAGCCCAACCTCCAACAGTTGTTACAGATACATAATATACTGCAAACATCACTACTGCAAATATAGGAAGTGCTAACCATCTGTTTGTTACTACTCTATCTATCTTGTCAGATGAAGTTAGTTTTGCTCTTGTTTTATTTATATAACAATGTTTAATGATAGAATCAATGTAATTATATCTTTCTGTTGTTATAATACTTTCTGAATCATCATCAAGATCATCTTCACATTTTACGATATCATTTTCAATATGAGCAATTTTTTCTTCTTCGATATTAAGCTTTTCAATTATTTTTTCATCACGTTCAAATAATTTAATAGCATACCATCTTTGTTGTTCTTCTGGAAAATCATGTAGTACTGCTTCTTCTATGTGAGCAAGTGCATGCTCAACAATCCCTCCAAAAGTATGTTGTGGAAATGTTTTTCCTCCGTAAGCTAAACGTACAGCTTCTTCTGATGCTTCTTTTATTCCTGTACCTTTAAGTGCTGATATTTCTACTACTTTGCAACCTAATTCTTTTGAAAGTCTTTCTATATTTATTTTATCTCCATTTTTTCTTACCACATCAATCATATTGATTGCAACAATTACTGGAATTCCCATCTCTGTAAGTTGTGTTGTAAGATATAAATTTCTTTCTAAATTTGTTCCATCAATAACATTTAAAATTACATCTGGTTTTTCATCTATAAGATAATTTCTGGATACAACTTCTTCAAGTGTATATGGTGACAGTGAATATATACCAGGTAAATCGACAACTATCACATCTTTATGCCCTTTTAATTTTCCTTCCTTTTTTTCTACTGTAACTCCTGGCCAGTTTCCAACAAACTGATTCGAACCTGTCAAAGCATTGAACAAAGTTGTTTTACCAGCATTAGGATTGCCTGCTAAAGCAATTTTTACTCCCATCTTAATTTAATCCTCCTAATTTTTTCTCATATTAAGACTTATCATCACTTAAGTAAAATCTAATGAGATAAGTCTTGTTATTCGAAGTGCGAAAACATCCGTTTTCTATCATATGCACTTCTCATAATAATATCTATATTATTCTACTTCTATTATGTCTGCATCTTCTTTTCTAAGAGAAAGTTCATATCCTCTTACTGTTACTTCTATAGGATCACCTAAAGGTGCTACTTTTCTAATAAAAATTTCAACTCCTTTAGTTATACCCATATCCATTATTCTTCTCTTAAGTGCTCCTGCTCCAGCAATTTTTTTTACTTTTACAGTTTCACCCGTTTTAACTGATTTTAAAGTTCTCATTTTTCCACTCCTAGCATTCTAATTTTTATAATTTATCAATCCATTTTTATAACTTCGTATCATACGCACTTCTCGTATTAATCTTACACCATTATTTTGTTGGCCATTTCTTTACTGATTGCCACACGAGAATCTTTTATGCTTACTATGACGTTTCCACCGTTTTGAGATACTATTTGTACCTTCGCCCCTTGGACAAATCCTAATCTCTCAAGAAATTGTCGTGTTTCTGTTTTTCCTCCGACTTTTTTAATAAAATTATCTTCACCTATTTTTGCCATACTTAATGGTAACATTACTAACCCCTCACTTGCTTTATATTGTATATATTTTTAATACTATTTTTTATAAACTTTATTAATTATATATTTGATAGTATAAACTTTTATTAATCTAATAATTAATTCTAGTTTTGATAATACTAAATTTCTATTAATCTAATGTTATGTTTTTACTAATATCAATAAAGTTATATTATCAAAAGCAATAACAATAGTCAAGTGAATTGAAATTTTTTTTGAAAATAATTATCATTATTTTTAAGCTAATTTACACGCCAAATTCCAATCCTAAATTACAATAACTAATTTATTTTTAGTTAAGTTTCATTTTACGATAAGATGTGTTTTT
>JAISUA010000047.1 GCA_031272305.1 Clostridioides sp. | reverse complement strand
TTCAAAATCCTCTTTTTCATTGCTTGAATTACATACAACTGATGCTACTTCAGTATCAAATCCATTTTCTAAAATTGATTCATAATCGTTCAAATCATTAATCACATCGTAAGCATTCAATTCTTGAAGAGATTCATACGTGTTAAATTCTTTTATTAAATTTGATTTAAAATCACATTTTCCATTTGAATTTATTAATTTGTTTTTTAAATTTATTAATTTATTTTTCGCAAGCAAAACACCATTTATCACTTCATTCAAAGTTCCATCGCCACCACAAGCATAAAATCTTATTTTTTCTCTTTGTTTTTTTACACTGTCACTTTCAAGTTTGCTAGCAATTCTTTCTATAGAATTTATTACAAATTTAATAGCATCTCTTCTTGACTTTGTAAAATATATTTCAAATTTTTCATTTTCAACGTCTTTATCTAAAAATCTTTCTTTAATTTTATTTTCAATTTGCTTTATATTCTTTCCCTTGCCTGCTACGGGATTTATTATAAATATATGTTCCATCTAACTTCCTCCAAAATCATTTCTTTCTCTATAAAATATACTATCTTATAGGAGGACTGAACGTTGAAAATATAACTAAAACTTCATTGCTCGTATTTATTATTGAATGAGTAACGCCTTTTGGTGCTTTAAAAGCATCTCCTTTTTTTACTTGACAAGTGCCATCATCATCTGTAAATTCTCCTTCTCCACTTACAATATAGAAGAATTCTGTACTATTTTCATGAATGTGTGGTTTTGTCCCAAATCCAGGTATAATAGTTATCTCAACATTGTTCAAACGATCATTATCATTTGAATCAAAAAAATGTTTCATATACATACCTTCATACTGTGGATTTTTTATATATATAGCATTTTCTTTAAAATTTTCCGACATAATTTCCTCCTTATTATTTATTTTGTTTTTTCTTTATTGTAATTTATACTTTATAAATATATCATATATTCATTTAAATTTTACTGTTTTTTATTGGCTAAAGAATTTTATATCTGTTAAAAAATCCAAAAAGAGGAGTTAGAAAATATCATTTATAAAATTTGATTATTTAATTCGTACAGAATACGAAAATAAAAACCAATTTAAAAACAACTTTGCTTACTCCTCAATATTTAAATAAAAATTATACTTATATATTAAAATATATTTTTTTTGTATGCTATATAAAGCTCTTGTATTTCACTTATTTTTTCTTTTAACTCTATTTGTAAGTCTGATGCTGTTTGATATTCTTTGTTATCAAGAGCCTCAACTATTCTAGTGAACAATGATTTCTTAGTCAATGTATCTTTCATAATATCATATTTTAAATCTGATATTACATTCCAGTTAACTTCGTCTAATGCGTCCATATTATCATTAGAATGTTTTTTGATTATACTTCTAAGAATTTTTACATCCTTTTTGATTATTCTATAGTAAAGTTCTTTGTACCATTTTTCCAAAGCACCTACTTTGAATGAATGTAATATTTGTCTTGTAAATATATCTCCTTTGTATAATACTTTTATCTTTGGCTCTTCATGTCTAATTTTTTTCATATTTTCAAATACAGTTCTAGGAAGTATAGAGAATCTGTTTTCTAATTCTTCTTGTGAATATTTTTCAAATATATTTTCTTCATCTCTATATGCTTTATCTTTTTCAAGATAGAAACTTTCTTCACCAGGTTGTTTTGAAATTTCTTTTTCTAACTCTTTTGTTGAAAGTCCACTCTTTGCAACAGCTTCTATACCATCTAACATAGTTTGGTAACAAGCAGCTGTCACAAGATATTTATTTGTTTCAGCACTAGGTGCTCTTAGTTCAAATCTTGTAGAAAGTGCATTATCTAAATCTCTTATTGTTCCTACAAGTACTGATCTATTTCTTGAAGGCACATCGTAATTATGCCCTAGAGAAACAACAGTACAAATTGGAGCTTCAAATCCTGGCACTAATCTATTGAATTCATCACTTGTAGATGTTACAAGAGGACTTACTACTTCATAATTCTTAAGAAGTCCCATAATTGCACCATATCCTATTTCACTCAAGAAATCTTCATGCAAATTCTTAGGTGCAAATAAATTTACAATTCTTCCGTCCTTAGTTTTTACACTTGCACCAATATGAGTATGTCCTCCACTTCCTGCTACTCCTTCAAGTGGCTTAGCTTTAAATGTAACTTCTAGACCATTTGATGAAAAAATATCTTCTATAACATTTTTAACAATCAACTCTTTGTCGCAAGCTTCTATAGGTGAAGAATATTTCCATGAAATTTCAAGTTGTTCCATGGCATGATTTATTTTTCCTTCTATGCTTATAGTACTTGGAATTCCTCCAACTTCTTTGTGTGCAAGTTCAGGTTCTATACCTAATTCAGTCAAAGCATTTACTGATTTTTCAAGACAAGTTCTAATAATTCCTCTTGTTCTTTTCCAATATTGCTCTTTAAGACTTTGAGATACTCTCAATTTTTCAATATTTGCCTTATCTTCTGGTGTATTGATCCAAAATT
>JAISUA010000035.1 GCA_031272305.1 Clostridioides sp. | reverse complement strand
AATATGAATTTAATAATTAAATCAAAAAATTACAAACAACTTAATTTATCATATTAAAAGTTGTTTGTATAACATAACTTTTTATTCTTTAACATATGTAAGTTAATAGGTCTATTCATCTCGGCACTAAAGTACCTAGTATTCTTGCTTTTTTAATAAAATAAAAAGTTGATGAAGTTGTTTTCAGATTCGGTCGCTGATCTCACACTTCGTGGGAGCTCCAATCGAATCTTCCAAACAACATTCATCAACTCTTTTCTAAACAAAATAATTTATATAATTTTATTTTTAAATCAATGTTTAGAATAATATACTTACTGATTGGTTGTTAAATATTTTCTTGATTGCATCTCCAAATATAGGTGCAACTGTTTTTATTTTTATTTTATCTATTTTCTTTTCTTCTGTTAGTTGTATTGTGTCTAATACTATAAGTTCTTTTATATCAGAATTTTGTATTCTTTCGATAGCAGGACCTGAAAGTACACCATGAGTACAACAAGCGTAGATATCTTTTGCACCAAATTCTTTAAGTGCATTAGCAGCGTTTACTATAGTACCTGCAGTATCTATCATATCATCCATAAGTATAACGTTTTTATCTTTTACTTCACCGATAATATTCATAACTTCACATACATTGGCTTTTGGTCTTCTTTTATCAATGATAGCTATTGGAACTTCTCCTTTAAGAAGATTAGCAAATTGTCTTGATCTAGTAACGCTTCCTAGGTCAGGTGATACTACTGTTAAATCTGTTATATTTAATTGATTGAAATAATCTGCTAAAATTCTTCCTCCTAATAGATGATCAAGCGGAATATCGAAATATCCTTGTATTTGTGCCGCATGTAAATCCATTGTTAGAACTCTATCTGCACCTGCAGCAGTTATCAAGTTTGCTACTAATTTTGCAGTGATAGGATCTCTTGATTTAGCTTTTCTGTCTTGTCTAGCATATCCATAATAAGGAATAACAGCTGTGATTCTACCTGCAGATGCTCTTTTCAATGCATCTATTAATATAAGTAATTCCATAAGATTGTCATTTACTGGATTATTTGTTGATTGAACAACAAATACATCACAACCTCTTACAGTTTCGTTCATATTAACACATATTTCACCATCGCTAAATTTTGTAACTTCGCAGTCTAGAACTGACACTCCTATATAGTCTGCAATAGCACCTGCTAATTCTTTTGATGAATTACCTGCTATAATTTTAATCTCACTTCCACTTGTGTTCATCTTAAAAAATTTCCTCCCTTTTGTTTTTCAACATAAATATATAATATTAATTAGATAAAAATACAAACTCATTTAAAATTCTATAAGTATTCTTATTTTTTATTTTTTTTGTATACCCAGTTTTCTTTTAGCACTTGTCTTGCTCTACCTATAGCAAGTGATCCATCAGGTACATTATGAGTAATTGTTGAACCTGCTGCTATATATCCATTTTCTTCAACTATAACAGGTGCAACAAGGTTGCTATTTGAGCCTACGAATGCTCCATCTTTTACAATTGATTTGAATTTATTCTTTCCATCGTAGTTTACAAATACAACTCCACAACCTATATTTACATTTTCACCGACTTCTGCATCGCCGATGTAAGCAAGATGTGATGCCTTTGATCCATTTCCAATTTTAGATTTTTTGACTTCAACAAAATCTCCTATCTTGACGTCATTTCCAATATCTGAATTTGGTCTTAAGTATGCAAAAGGTCCTACCTTTGTATTATTGCCAACTTTGCTATCAACAATCTTTGATGACATAATTTCAGTATTATTTCCTATTTGAGAATTTGATATGTTAGAATTATGTCCTATGATAGTATCTTCTCCTATCTCTGTATCTCCTAAAAGCATTACTCCTGGATAAATGATACTATCAAAACCAATTTTAACATCTGCTTCAATATAAGTATTGTCAGGATCAATAATTGTTACACCATTTATCATATGTTTTTTATTTATTTCATTTCTCATAATAGATTCTGCTTTTGCAAGTTCTACTCTTGAATTTACACCCATAAGTTCTTCTATTGACGAACCTTCGAACGCTCCTACTTTTAGATTTTTATCTCTCATAATTTTGACTGTATCTGTAAGATAATATTCACCTTGAGCATTGTCATTATTAATCATTAGAAGCGATTCTTTTAGGCTTTTACCATCGAAACAGTAAATACCTGAATTAATTTCTTTTACTAATTTTTCTTGTTCATTTGCATCTTTTTGTTCAACAATCTTATGCAAATCGTTTTTATCATCTCTTATTATTCTTCCATATCCAAAAGGATTTTCTATTGTTGTAGTAAGTACAGTTGTTTTGTATTCATTTTTAACATGATAATCAAATAAATTCTTAAGAGTTTCTGCTTTTATAAGTGGAGTATCTCCACAGATAACAAGTATAACATCTTCATCATCTATATTATCAATAGCTTGTAATACTGCATGACCTGTACCTAATTGTTCTTTTTGTTCAACAATTTTACATTCATGTGTCAATATTTCTTTTACATAATCAGATTCGTGACCTAATATCAAAACAACATCGTCGACTCCTGATTCTTTGGTTCTGTCTATGACATGATTCAACATAGGTTTTCCACAAATTTTATGAGCAACTTTAGGGTATTTTGATTTCATTCTAGTACCCTTTCCAGCTGCAAGAATAATAGCTTTAAAATTCATTTACTCTCTCTCCCAAATAAAATTAATCTAATAGATTAATCTTAAATTATAGTTTAAAATCTAACCCATACTACTATATCATTTTTTTGTATAAAAGTACACTTCACATTCTAAAACTTTTCGAATGTATAAATTGCAAAATTAAATTGTATACCTGAAATTTTCCAACGTGAAGAAGTCTTCTTGCTTAGAAGTGCGAAATAAGACTTATAAGAACTTGAAATAAAATCAAGGTAATAAGTCTTGATATTACACTCTTAAATCAACATCTACTTTTCCAAGTTCTTCTTCAAATTGAGCTAAAGCAGGATTTATTTGTTCTTCTACAAAATCAACTACTTGTTCACTTGCTCTTCCTGTAAATTTATTTGGATCTAGTATAGCAAGTATTTCTTCTTTACTCATTCTAAATGAAGGATCTTCTATTATCATATCTAAAAGATTGTTATCTAATCCTTCGTGTTTTACTCTATATCCTGCTTTCATAGAATATTCTCTTATTATCTCATGAAGTTCTTGTCTATCTCCACCTCTTTTTACAGCTTCCATAAGAATTGTTTCTGTAGCCATAAAAGGAAGTTCTTCGTTTACATGTTTTTTGATCATATTTTCATAAACTACAAGTCCATCTGTTACGTTTATTCCTATTTCAAGTATTGCATCTACTGCCATAAAACTTTGAGGAATACTAAGTCTTTTGTTTGCAGAATCGTCAAGAGATCTTTCAAGCCATTGAGTTGCTTCTACAAAAGCTGGACTAAGTGAATCAGTAATAACATATTTACTTAAAGAAGATATTCTTTCACTTCTCATTGGATTTCTTTTGTATGCCATTGCTGATGATCCTATTTGACTTTTTTCAAATGGTTCTTCAAGTTCTTTAAGGTGTTGAAGAAGTCTTATATCATTAGTCATTTTGTGCATACTTTGAGCAATTGAACAAAGTATACTTGCTACTTGATAGTCAAGTTTTCTAGTATAAGTTTGTCCACTTACAGCGTATGAAGCACCAAATCCCATTTTTGAACATACTTTTTTATCAAGTTCTTTTACTTTATCATGGTCTCCATCGAAAAGGCTCAAGAAACTTGCTTGTGTTCCTGTTGTACCTTTTACACCTCTTAGCTTCATATGTTCTATTCTAAAATTTAAATCTTCTAAATCAATAAGTAGATCTTGTGTCCATAGACAAGCTCTTTTTCCTACAGTTGTAAGTTGTGCAGCTTGAAAATGTGTAAATCCTAGAGTTGCTATATCTTTATTTTTTAATGCGAAATTTTTAAGGTTGTTTATTAAATTTACAAGTTTCACTCTTATAAGTTTAAGTGCTGTATCCATTTGAATAACATCAGTATTATCTCCAACGTATGCAGATGTTGCTCCTAGATGGATTATTCCTTTTGCTTTTGGACACTGCATTCCATAGGCTTTTACATGACTCATAACATCATGTCTTACTTCTTTTTCTATCTTCTTAGCGTCTTCAAAATTTATATTATTTATATTTGATTTTAATTCTTCTAATTGTTCATCTGTTATATTAAGACCTAATTCTTTTTCTCCTTCTGCCAAAGCTACCCAAAGTTTTCTCCAAGTAGAAAATTTGAATTGTGGTGAAAAAATATGACTCATTTCTTTACTACAGTATCTCTCTGTAAGTGGATTTGAATAAGTCGAATACATATTATCTTGCATAAAAACCTCCGATATATTTTTTATTTATTATATTTTTTTATTATAAGTAAAACTTATCATCACTTAAGTAAAATCTAATGAGATAAGTCTTGAAAGAAGTGAGATAGAAAATCTCTGATTTTCGTAATCGAACTTCCCTACTTGGTTCGAAGCGTGAAAAACTTCGTTTTTCTTTATATACGCTTCTCATAATAAAAATAAACATAGTTACAATATTATAATTAAAGTATTTTAATATAATTATCTTTTCAATTATTATTATATAAAAAAAAACGAACTATAACAAGTATTTTATATTTATTATTCAGTTTTTATAAATTGCAACATTAAATTTTAGGTGGACAATTTAATGTTGCAATTTATACCTGACTTTCAAATTATAACTTTTTGTTGTATCTTATCGTTTTATGTGTTATAATATTTCAGTTGTATACTTATTCGAGGAGGCAGATTTTTAATGTCATTGAAACACAAAATAATAAATATAGCTGTAATCGCCCATGTCGATGCAGGTAAATCTACACTTGTAGATGCATTCCTAGCTCAAAGTGGCGTTTTCAGAGAAAATGAGACAGTAAGAGATTGTATAATGGACAGTGATGACATCGAGCAAGAAAGAGGTATCACTATTTATTCTAAAAATTGTGCGATAAATTATAAAGATTATAAGATAAATATTGTTGACACTCCAGGACATAGTGATTTTTCTTCAGAAGTTGAACGTATTATGAAGACTGTAGATACAGTTATTCTTCTAGTAGATGCTAGTGAAGGACCTATGCCTCAAACTAGATTCGTTCTTCAAAAATCTCTTGAAAGAGGTTTAAATCCTATACTTTTCATAAATAAAATCGATAAAAAAGATCAAAGAGCCGAAGAAGTTGTAAATGAAGTTTTTGACTTATTCGTTGATCTAAATGCTACTGACGAACAATGCGAATTCCCTATAATTTACGGAATTGCAAAACAAGGAATAGCAAAATTCGAACTTGATGATGAAAGTACTGATTTATCACCTTTATTTGAAACTATAGTAAAACAAGTAGATGCATATCCTGATTATGATGAAGAACCCCTACAATTCCAAGTATCATCTCTTGCATATGATGATTATATCGGAAGACTTGGTATTGGTAGAGTTTACAAAGGAACTTTGAAAAATGGACAACAAGTTTCTATTTGTAAACATGATGGAAGTGTTGAAAAAGGTAAAATTTCAAAGGTATCTGTTTATGAAGGACTTAAACAAATTGAATCTGATGAAATAAAAAGTGGTGATTTAGCTGTTATCGCAGGTATTTCTCATATTTCAATAGGTGATACTGTTTGTAACCTAGACACTCCTATTCCAATGGAAACTATAAAAATTGAAGAACCTACTCTTTCAATGAACTTTATGGTCAATGATTCACCTTTCGTTGGAAAAAGTGGAAAACTTGTAACTACAAGACATATCAAAGAAAGATTAGAAAAAGAACTTGAAGTCAATGTTGGACTAAAAGTTGAACCACTAGATACTACTGATGGATACAAAGTATCTGGTCGTGGTGAACTTCACCTTTCTATTCTTCTTGAAAATATGAGACGTGAAGGATATGAAATAGGGGTATCAAAACCAGAAGTTCTTATGCGTAGAGAAAATTCAAAATTAATGGAACCTATTGAAAGGGTTATAATAAGTTGTCCAGATCAATACTCTGGTGCTGTTATAAGTGAACTTAACCTTAGAAAAGGTATGATGGTTTCTATGTGTCCTGATGCTGATTTCGTAAAGATGGAATTCCTTGCTCCAACAAGAGGATTACTTGGTTATAGAAGTCAATTTATCAACTCTACTCATGGCGAAGGTACTATGGTTAGATCTTTTGAAGAATTCCAAGAACACAAAGGTGAAATTCCTTCAAGAAACAATGGTGTTTTAGTTTCTCAATGCAATGGTACAACAATGGGTTACGCTTTAAATGCACTTAGCGACAGAGCTACTATGTTTGTTGATCCAGGCGTTGACGTTTATGAAGGTATGATTATCGGAATGAACTCAAGAAAAGAAGATATGGTTGTAAATCCTTGCAAGAATAAAAAAATGAGTAACGTTCGTGCATCTGGTTCAGATGATGCTATCAAATTATCACCACCAATTAAATTTACACTTGAAGAAGCGTTAGAATTTATCGAAGGTGATGAATTAGTTGAAGTAACACCTGATTCTATCAGACTTAGAAAGAAAATATTGAACGAACAAGACAGAGTAAAATACAATAGAAAATTCTCAAACTAAAATAAATAAATTTAATCAAAAAACGAAACGTTCTGTAATAAATATGCTACAGAACGTTTCTTTTTTTAGATTTTTTTATACAGCTCCAACTAAAATATTATAGAACCTTTTTTCATTTTTGAATTAGAACAATATAAAATAATAAAAACTAAACAGTGTCAATATTTTTGTGTAAACTTATATTTCTTTTTTATATATCAATATAACTTTCTGTGTCTTCTGGCAATCCTCTCAATTTCAATTTATATTCTACAAATTCTTTTATCAGAGAGTACACCATCGCAAAAAGTGGAACTCCTATTACCATTCCTATGATTCCAAACAATTTACCTGCTACAAGTATAGCAAATAATATCCAGAATGCAGATATTCCTATCGAATCTCCTAGTATCTTTGGTCCAATTATATTTCCATCCAACTGTTGTATCACAAGTATAATACCTGCTAGCCATAATGCCATTATTGGAGATACAAACATAACGATTATTATAGAAGGAATTGCTCCCATAAACGGTCCAAAGAATGGAATTATATTTGTCACTCCTACTATCACAGAAATCAAAAGTGCATAAGGCATTTTCACAATACTTAAAACTATAAATGTCAGTATCCATATTATAAATGAATCTATTATTTTTCCACTTATAAATTTTCCAAATGTATCATTTGTTCTTTGCATTATTTCTATGATTTTTTTAGAATGCTTTTCTGAGAAACTTGCAAATAATATTTTCTTGCAAAGTGCTATATATCTTTCTTTATCTATAAGAAGATATACAGAAATAATTATTCCAAGAACTATATTCCATATGCTAGAAAGAACGTTCGCAAGTAGAAGTCCTATTCTAGGAATAAGATCCTCTGCAAAAGACATAATTACTTCTACGAATTTTTGCCATTCTGTATTTACATATTTTAGATACTCTTCTTTTATATCAAAACTTTTTAGTAAATCATCTAACCAATTTGTAGTACTTCTAACATAAGTAGGCACATCATTGATAAGTCCTGTGATGCTTGCCATAAGTTGAGGAAAAAGTATTTTTACAAATATAACAACAATAAGTGCAACTGTTGCATATGTAAAAACTATACTTATTATTCTTCTTGCCTTGCTTTTTACATCTTTTAGCGAATCTATTTCGAAAAGATATTTTTCATAAAACTTTAAAATAAAATTGAATATATATGCAAATGAAAAACCAACTATAAACGGTTGCAGTGTAGATACAACTTCGCCTACTCTATAATTTATAGATTGTATCTTCGAAAACTCAAGATAAAATATCATACATGCTACAGTCACTAAAAAAGCATACACAGAAATTGTCGTATATTTATTGTTCCAATTTATCTTCAAAACAAATTTCACCACCTAAATTTATCTATTGTAATTTTTAAATTATAAATACATTTTTTAATTATAAATATAATTTATTAATATATTTTAACATATTTTTTTAGTATGTGTATGAATTTTAATGCAAATTTAATATTTCATCCTAAAATCAAATTTTGTATATGGAAAATTAAAAACGCCCCTATTACAAAATAAGGACGTTTTTTGAAACCAAATATTTTTTTGTGATATACTTCTTGTTTTTAATTATTAATTTTATATCGTTAGTTTTATCCTACTTCTTTTTCGTTATCAAACTGTGAATTATACAAGTTACTATAGAATCCACCTTTTGCTAGAAGTTCTTCATGATTTCCCTGTTCGACTATATCTCCATGATCCATAACCAAAATTAAGTCAGCATTTCTAATAGTCGATAATCTATGTGCTATTATAAAGCTTGTTCTTCCTTTCATAAGTTCGTCCATAGCTTTTTGTATTAGTGTTTCTGTTCTTGTATCTACAGAACTTGTTGCTTCGTCAAGAATCAAGATCTTAGGATCAGAAAGTATAGCTCTAGCAATTGTCAAAAGTTGTTTTTGACCTTGAGAAATATTATCTGCTTCTTCATTTAGCTCCATTTTGTATCCATCAGGCAAACTCTTGATAAAATTATGTGCATATGCAGATTTTGCAGCTTCTACTACTTCTTCGTCTGTGGCTGTAAGTTTTCCATATCTAAGATTCTCAATTATAGATCCATTGAATAGCCAAGTATCTTGAAGTACCATTCCGAAAATTTTTCTAAGTTCTCTTCTATCAAAATCTTTGACGTTATATCCATCAACTGAGATTTCACCTTGATTGATATCATAGAATCTCATCAACAACTTAATGATAGTAGTTTTACCTGCACCTGTAGGACCTACTATTGCTATTTTTTGACCTTGAGATACTTTTGCATTGAAGTCATTGATAATTACTTTGTCATCATTATATCCAAATTTAACATTCTTAAATTCTATATTTCCTTCTAAAGTTTCCACTTTTACAGGATTTGTTTCTGGTTCTATTTCTTCATCTTCTTCTAGAAATTCAAATATTCTTTCTGAAGCTGCTACAGTTGATTGAAGTAAATTAGCAACTTGAGCTACTTGTGACATTGGATGAGTGAAGTTTCTTACATATTGTATAAATGATTGAATATCTCCAACTTCTATAGCATTTTTTACTACTAAATATCCTCCAAGTATAGACACTACAACATATCCTAAATTACCTACAAAATTCATAAGTGGCATCATAATTCCTGAAAGAAACTGTGACTTCCACGATGTTTTGTACAATTTTTCATTTAGTTCGTTGAATTTTTCTATACTATCTTTTTCTCCATTGAAAGCCAAAATTATATTGTGACCACTAAATGCTTCTTCAATGTGTCCATTTACGTTTCCTAGATATTCTTGTTGTTTTGAAAAATACTTTTGTGATCTCTTAATGATTGTTCCTGTAAGAAGTATTGACACAGGAATTATTATCAAAATAGATATTGTCATAATTACACTTA
>JAISUA010000020.1 GCA_031272305.1 Clostridioides sp. | reverse complement strand
AAAAAAGGAAATCCCTTATAATGTTAGTTAGCAAACAAAACATTAACGAAAAGGGGATTTTCATGACTAATTACACCACATGAAAAGAGTTTTTGAAGCGTGTTGTATTACCATGTTTTGACGTGTAATGGCTTGTTAAAAGTCTATATTTTATTTTTTTATAAATTTAGATTTTTATTGACATATAAATCAAAAGTAATTATAATGACTACAAGAAACTAATTAAGTTACAAAAGGGGTGGTTACATGAGAGTAAATAGTAAATTTTCAATTGCAGTACATGTACTAGCTTTGCTAGGTATAAACAAAGATTCAAAAGAAAAGAATACTTCTGAATTGATTTCAAAAAGTGTGGGGACAAATCCAGTAGTTATCAGAAGATTGATTTCAAATTTAAAACGTGAAGGACTTGTAAATACACAACCAGGAATTGCTGGCTCAACTTTGGCGAAAGACCCATCAAATATAACATTACTAGATATATACAAAGCTGTAAAACCTTCAGAAGATGCGTTAGTGTTTGATTTTCATGAAAAGACATCGAAAGAGTGTCCAGTTGGCAAAAATATTAAAAATGTACTTAAAGGTCCTTTTATAGAATCACAAAAAGCTATGGAAAATAAACTTGCAGAATACAACTTGAAGGATATAATAGACGAAATAAAATACTTATATATTGAAGAAATTTAAATTTATAATCATTATATTTATGGTGGTGAGAAGATGTCTAATTTAATTGATTACTATATTTACATACCTTCTGGAAATGATACAGCAATAGTTGAAGGTGTAGATTTTAGTGATGAAGAGAAAAAAATAATAAACGATAAAATTATGCAAAAACATAAGAACATAGAGCAAGTAGGTTTTGTAAATTCAAATATAAAAAAGAGTACAGATTTAAATTTAGGAAAGCAAAAAGAATATGTTTTAAAAATGGCAGGAGGAGAATTTTGTGCAAATGCTACAAGATGTGCATCTTACTATTATTTAAATGGTGAAACAGGAGCGATAAATATTGAAGTATCAGGTTTAGATTATAAAATTGAATCTGGAATAAATGATGAAACCTTAATTTTTAATAAAAAAAATGTTTGGTGCAAAATGAAAGCAGAAAATATTTTTGTAGATAAATTGGACGAATATGTTTATTTAGTGAAAATGAATGGTATAACTCATATAGTAGTAGAAGCAGAATTGACAAAAAAAATTCTTGAATCAGACGATGTCATTAAGACAGTTGCAATGGATTTTATAAAAAAATATGAAATAGATGATGACGATGCAATAGGAGTTATGTTTTTAGAAGAAGAAACAAAAGAAAAGTTGGAAGATAATATAAAAATGAAGCCTGTTGTTTGGGTGAAAAAGATAGACACGCTGTTCTACGAAACTGCTTGTGCAAGTGGAACTATGTCTGTTGGAATAGTTAAGTCGTTCCAAAAAAATGAAAGTGTGGATTTAAGTATAATTCAACCTTCAAAAAAAGTGTTAAAAGTATCAACTACTTTTGAAGATAACAATTTAAAAGAAGTAATGATCATCGGAGAAGTATTGACAGATGGAATTAAAAGACACATAGAAATTTAATTTTGTTTGCGAGGTGTAATTTAATTGGCTAATATTATTACAAAAACATATAAAATAAGTGGTATGACTTGTGCTGCTTGTTCAAAAGCCGTAGAAAGAGTGACAAAAAAAATTGATGGAGTAGAAAGCAGTAGTGTAAATATTGCTACTGAAAAAGCAGAGATTACTTTTGATTCTGAAAAAGTAAGATTCTCGCAATTAAAGGCTGCTGTTGAGAAGGCTGGTTATGGAATAAAAGAAGATAAAAAAGATAAAGAATCTATAGATGAAGACAAAATAGCAAAAGAAAGAGAAATGCAAGTTCTTTTTAGAAAATTTATTATTTCTGTTATTTTTTCTGTGCCACTATTGTATATAGCAATGGCACCTATGATTCAAGGACCATTTGGATCGTTACCTTTGCCAGATTTTATAAATCCAAACACGCATATGTTCAACTATGCAATAGCTCAACTTATTTTAGTTGTTCCAGTTATGATTTGTGGAAATAAATTTTATAAAAATGGCTTCAAAACTTTGATAGGACTTAATCCAAATATGGATTCTCTAGTTGCTATAGGTACATCTGCTGCATTTTTGTACAGCCTATATTCAACTTATCAAATAAAAACACTTGAAAGTTCAATAGAAAATTTGAATCATCAAATGAATATGAGTTCTCATCCTCAGCTATATTTCGAAAGTGCAGGTATCATAATTACATTGATACTTCTTGGAAAATATTTCGAATCGAGATCAAAGGGGAAAACTTCTGAAGCTATCAAAAAACTTGCAGGACTTCAACCTAAAACAGCAACAGTCATTGTAAATGGTCGTGAAATAGAAACTGAAATAGATGAAGTAGAGGTAGGAGATATATTGATCGTCAAACCAGGAAGTAAAATTCCTGTAGATGGAATAATAATAGAAGGTCATACTTCTGTCGATGAATCTATGCTTACAGGAGAAAGTATACCTGTAGAAAAAAATATTGGTGATATGGTTACAGGTGCTAGTATAAATAAAAATGGCGTTATAAAATTCGAAGTACAAAAAGTTGGAAAAGATACAGTACTTGCTCAAATAATTAAACTTGTAGAAGATGCACAAGGCAAAAAAGCACCAATTGCAAAACTTGCTGACATAATATCAGGATACTTCGTTCCAACGGTCATAACAATATCAATTATATCAGCGTGTTTGTGGCATTTTGTAGGTGGAAAAGATATTGTATTTACACTTACAATTTTTATATCAATATTAGTAATTGCATGTCCTTGTGCCTTAGGTCTTGCAACTCCTACTGCAATTATGGTTGGAACAGGAAAAGGTGCAGAGAATGGAATATTGATAAAAGGTGGAGAAGCACTTGAAATGACGCATAAAATAAATACTGTTGTATTTGATAAGACGGGAACAATTACAAATGGAACTCCAGTAGTTACAGATATAATAGCAAATGCAGACATCATAGATATTCTGAAAAACAAACTAAATAATAAAGTAAAAGATGATTTGAGTAGTAGTTTAAATAATAAAGTAAAAGATGATTTAAGTAGCAGTCTGAAATATATTCTAAAACTTGCAGCAAGTGCTGAAAGAGGATCAGAACATCCTCTTGGCGATGCAATTGTGAAATTAGCCACTGAAAAAGAATTAGAACTTTTTGAGGCAAAAGATTTCATAGCGTTATCTGGACTAGGCATACAAGTTAATATCAATGGAGATAGAATATTTCTAGGAAATAAAAAATTAATGATTGAAAAAAATATTTCTGTAGAAGCTTTAAGTACTAAATTTGACGAGCTTGGAAGTGAAGGGAAAACTCCAATGTATATTGCTTCAAATGGTACGTTATTAGGAATAATTGCAGTAGCAGATACTGTGAAAGAAAATAGCAAAAAAGCAATAGATAAACTTCATGAAATGGGAATAAAGGTTGTTATGCTTACAGGTGACAATGAAATTACTGCAAAAGCAATAGCAAAGGAAGTAGACGTGGATTTAATTATTGCAGAAGTCATGCCAGAAGATAAGGCAAAAGAGATTGAAAAATTAAAACGAAATGGAAATTTTGTTGCAATGGTTGGAGATGGAATAAATGATGCACCTGCTCTTGCAACGGCAGACATAGGTATAGCTATAGGAAGTGGAACTGATGTCGCTATTGAATCAGCAGATATTGTACTTATGAAAAGCGATTTGATGGATGTTCCTGCTTCGATTAAATTAAGTCATCAGACAATCAGAAATATAAAACAAAATTTATTTTGGGCGTTTGCTTACAATACAATAGGTATACCTGTAGCAGCAGGAGTATTGTATTTATTTGGAGGAACGCTACTAAATCCAATGATAGCAGCAGCAGCGATGAGTTTAAGTTCAGTTTCAGTAGTGAGCAATGCACTTAGACTGAAAAATATAAAAATATATTGATAAAATTAACGATTTTTTAAATCATCGTCCTTGTTGTGAGCAAGGGCGATTTTACTTATGAGTTATCGCCTACGTTATATTTGTATTTTAAATATTATTTTTCGTCTTTATCATATATATACATACTTATTATACAACTCATTATAATTTATATTATTTTTGTAAAAATAGCATTTTTAGATGTGAAAAAGCATAAAAATTTTTAGAAGCTAAATAATAACTATAGAATTGGGCAAGATAATAACGAAAATATTTTTATTTTAAGGAGGATATTTGAAAATGTCAAATTCTAAAAAATCAGTGGCGAAACAACAACTAAAGAATGATTTTAAAAACGGCGTAAAAGAAACGACTAAACACGCTAAAAAAACAGCTAAAAATGTTGCAAGTGATGTTTTTGAACTTGCTAGTGAATCTATTAAAGATATAGGAATGAAATAGATATTTGGTAATTTAAAGCTTGTTTATTCTATCATAAAAATGTTTATTCTATCATAAAAAATAAATATTTGTTTCTGTAAAAGAACTACTTATGATTAAAAATAAGAATAGAAAAGTTTTAAATATTTATTCATTCTAGAGATTTTTATTGATAAAAACAAAATGGTTTCGAATTAAAAATTTTTATCAAAAAAAACAAAATGGTTTCGAACTAAAAATTTTTATCGATAAAAACAAAAAGGTTTCTAAAGAGAAAGGGATTTTTAAAATGGCTAAGAAAAATAAAAAGAATAAGACAGATTCATTAACTTTTACAAATCAAGTGTTACATTCTGCAGATCCTACAGAAATAGTAATGAAAAACAAGGAAATGGCAAAAGAAATGATGAATAAAAGAGGAAATGGAAAAGTAACAGATATAGATAAAAAGAGAATAGCAAACGATGCAACAGGAATAGTTGACAAGAATCAATTTTAGTTGATAAAGTTTGTTTCAATTAGAAATGCAGGTTTCTCATAGATTTGTGTGAGTTCAACCTGCATTTTTAATTGTTTTGAATATTAATTGATTAAATAAAGTTACAAATCGTATTGATTTGTTTGATGTTCGTTTTAGTGAACTACAAGTTGGTCTTTAACCAAGTTATAGTTCACCGCTTAAATATCAAATAATAAGACTTTTAGGAAGGAAGTAATTATTTATTATTTATTCTCAAGGTGTTATAATTAAGTTAAAAAGACATTACACTATAATCAAAAATAAAGGAGAGAAAGTATATGCATGATTTTAAAAGTAGTTTAGTAGATAAAAGCATTGAAGCATTTATTCTTGGATTAGAAATATATAATAAACCAACTATTCGATATAGAATAGAAGGATTTTCTTTTTTTATTATTAATGCTTGGGAATTAATGCTTAAAGCAGAATTGTTAAATAGAAATGAAAGTATATATTATAAAGAAGATTCAACTAGAACATTAAGTGTTAGTAATGTTGTTAAAAAAATTTATACTGATAAAAATACAAGAATTAGACTTAACTTAGAAAAAATCATTGAGCTTAGAAACATTAGTACTCATTACATTACAGAAGATTATGAATTAAAATATGCTCCTCTTTTTCAAGCTTGCGTTTTGAATTTTGTTAATGAAATTAAAAGATTTCATGATAGAGATATAGAAAAGTATATATCACAAAATTTTTTAATAATAACTACAATTTATGAACCACTTACAAATGAGCAGATAAAATTAAAATACCCTTCTGAAATAGCAGAAAAATTTATCAGACAAGCAAATGAAGTAGATGTTTTAAGTAATGAATATAATTCTGATAAATTTTCAATTAACATTAAACAAAAATTATATATTACAAAGAAGAAAGATGAGGCTGATTTTACTGTAAGTATAAAAAAAGATTCCGAAAATGAAGTTGCAATTGTAAAAGAATTAAAAGATCCATCTGATACTCATAAATATAATTTTAATACTGTTATAACAGCTGTAACACAACGTTTAAAGAAAAAACAAATTAAAATAGGATATCAAAAAGGATTTAATTCTCATGTCCTTAAATTGGTCATCTGTTTTTATGATGTTAAACAAAATGAAGAATTTGCATATGAGCATATAATAGGTAACCAAAATTATTTTACATATTCTCAAAAATTTATTGATTTTATTGTTTCAGAAATAGAAAAAGCTCCAAACAAGTTTGTTGAGAGCTTAAAAAAGTCAAAATAAAACAAGATAACCCCAGGCACATGGGAATGCTAAGTATATAAATACGTACCCCATTTTGGGACCCAGTGTTTTTCCTTCACAAGTTATCTTGCTTATATTATATAATATGCCCAATATGATTGTCAATATGAGTAATTTAATAACGTAACTAAATATTAAAAAACATCTGAAAGGAATGATGATATGAATTATTTATCTCTACCAAAAATAGATCTTCACTGTCACTTAGACGGAAGCATACGACCAAGTACAATATGCGAACTACTAAATGAAATACAGCAATCTCCAGAAAAATACACTCACATAATTAAAGATATTTACAATTTTCAAAACATAAAATTTGATGAAAACTTTATCAAGAAACAATGTATTGCACCTTTAAACACAACTTCTCTCAATGAATATCTAAAATGTTTTGATTATCCGATTTTAATTATGCAAACGTATTTAAATATCAAACGAATAACGTTGGAACTTCTTGAAGATTGTGCGAATGAAAATATAAAATATATAGAAATAAGATATGCTCCACTTTTA
>JAISUA010000013.1 GCA_031272305.1 Clostridioides sp. | reverse complement strand
ATATAGAAATATAAAAGATAAAAAGGGCTTTTCAAACGATATTAATACCGGAAAAGCCCTTTAACTTGATTTATTTCAACTGGTGATAAGTCTTCTTATATTTAATTACACGCTTTTTTTTGAAGTATCAAACATTTGCCTGCTTTTATAGGTTATTTTGTATCTAATTCATTTAATTCAGCTATTTCTTCTTCTGTTGTGTTGTATTTTTTAGCTATATTCCAGAAAGTGTCTCCTTCTTTACATACATATATTATAATACTTGGAGCGTTTGATAAATCATATTCTCCCAAGTCTTCACCTTTAACTATAAAATTTTCAACATATTTATTCAACGCTTCAGTATTTCTTCTTATTCTTATATTCACATCTATTTGATCTCTATTCAAATCTGCTTCTACTTTATCTAAGCTACACGTATTAAATACAGTTGAAGTGTCATTTAGATTATCAATTATAATATCATGTTCAAATGGAATTTCGTTAGATATTTTATAAATTTTCTTAACGCCTTCAACAGGAATATATAATATATCTAGCTTTATAATTCCTTGAATTACACTTTTAGCTTCATCTATATAAGAGTTTTCAATAGAAGCATTGCAATCAACACTTACAATATTTTGAATTTGAGAGTCGTCATTTTCATTTGAAATGGTTTCTCTTATTGTGAAAAGTTCTGTATTGTTGCATAAACATTTATTTAACTTCACAGATTTTTGATCGAATTTTATAACTGTAGTAGGTGAATACGCATCTTGAAGTACATATGTTTCGTACTCATCACTAACCTTAGCCTTACAATTTACATTTGCATTTAGTTCTAATACAGAATTACTAGCATCTTGGTTTTGTTTGAAATTATAATCAAAATTAGTCAAACTTAAAAGAACTTCTTCTTTCATACCTTCACTTGCTTCAGGAATATCAACAAATTGAGTAAAATCAGTGATTATTTTTTCAAGTTCTATTATATCATCTTCATAAGTTACTGCAATAGGACATATTTCAAGTATACCTGCTATTATTACTTTATTGTCTGTCACTCTGCTTTCTTTAACCTTTACAGAAGGATTTAAACTTATTATATCAGCTACTTCTTCTGAATTAATATTTATAGTATCTCTTACATCTGAGTTTGTTTCTTCTATTCCAACTATATTTTGATAAGTTACTTCTTTTTCATGTTTTTGAACATCAGAAACATCGTTGATATCTTTTACAATTTCAAGTTTTTGTTCTCTAAACAAGCTACCTCTTACATTCATAAGTGCACCTATTTTTAATTTTCTTTCGTTCATAATAGTGCAATCCATATGTTCTACTTCAGGAAATAATAGATTTTTCATACCTTGTGTAATAGAATCTTTTTCTACAACTTCATTTATATCGATTTTGCCATTTACATTTGAAACTGTATTCTTGTCATTAGCAATATATATAACATTGTAATTTAAAGTACCTCTAAGAAGAAGCTTACCTTCTGTGACTTCTATTTTTCTGAATGATATGTAACCTTCTGTTTTTACAATCTCATATACATCCATCTTTTTATCAGGAACTACAGTTTCGGACTCTATATATGTTTGGTATTTCCCAAAATCTATCCTATTATCTACTTTAATTACGTCTTTAATCAAATCCATAATTATTTACCCTCCCAGTACAAATATTCTTTCTAGTAAATGTATATTATTAAGGGCAAAAAAAAATTACACCTATTTAAAAAAATAGGTATAATATTTAACTTATTCGTAAATCTTTCTGATCTCTAAATACTTGTAATTTCACATTTGATGTTAATAAATCTGCGTAACTGTATGAAATTCTTGGATAACCACAATCTGCGTCATCAAGTTTTACAACAAAAACGCTTGGATACACTTTTTCAAGTATACCTTCTTTCGTGATTACTTGCTTTCTTCCTTTATTGGCTTTTAATAAAATCTTCTTCCCTATATGTTTCTCAAGGGTTCTTCTGATTTCATCTAGCGTTTGAACAGTAGCCACACAATCACCTTCTTATTTTTTATAGGCTTATCACTTAAACTCAAATTATTTGAATAATAAGTCTCAAATGCATACAAAATTATAAAAAATTTCATAATTTGTTTAGTGCATTCTTCTCTGTATATTATAATAACATATTAATACACATTTGTAAATAGGTAATTAATAATTATATATTTTTTTTTAACAAAAATCAATACTATTTCTATAAAAAGAACAGTAAAAATTTCTAAGCCTAAATTGCAACAACAAATTGAATTATCATTATTTTAATTTATGTTTATTTTAAATAAGACAGGCTAGAGGTAGTATATATAATCTAGCCTGTCTTTGCAATATGCAAATTATTTTAATTGATTAATGATTTTATTCATTCTATTTTTAGAATATTTTTCAATCATATTCATTTCAAAAAAACTATTATTTAATCATATTCATTTTGAAAAAACTATTATTTAATCATTTTCATTATTATCTTAAAAAATTCACCATAATATAAGACCATATATCTAAAAAATTATTCTGATATATTCTATTTATCAAGTTTATTTTTTTCGTTCATAAAAGACTTCAATGCGTTTTCAAATTTATTTTCTAAATAATCTCCTTCAAAAATGAAGTGTTCGTTTTTTTTAAGTAAACCATTAAGTTTGAATATGCTGAATTCATCTTTTAAATACTTTATATTTGTAAGATTTTTCTCATCAGGTAAAAAATCCTTTCCAATAGAGTGTGGAAGATGAAATGTAAATTGCATTTTACCTTTTTTATCTCTTACATCGAACAAATAAAGGTTGTAGTATTTTTCTATTCTGTTTACTTTGCAATCTGGACAACTTCTGATTTTATATTTATCAATGAATTCCCAAAATACAGAATATCCTTTATCATAGATAGCATTGTGGTAGTTGCAAAATATAAACTCTTCTTTATAGTTTTTTTTAGGAGAATAATATCTAATTGTTACAAAATCTTTTATTTCTCTCAAGGCTTTGGTCTTTAAATTGTACAAAGTGTCTATATTCTCACATTTTGAATTGTGAGCTTTTTTATTTATTTCAGATAACCAAAAGGAAAGAGTAAGAAGAGATTTTTCAAATGAGTTTTTACCCCAAGAAGCTTTTAGTTTATAAAAATTTTTTTCAAATTCTTTTATAGTTGATTTTTTAGATAAG
>JAISUA010000258.1 GCA_031272305.1 Clostridioides sp. | reverse complement strand
TTCTTGAAGACGTCTGAACTTTTCTTTCAAATAATCTCCCATTATAATTACATTATCTAATATATTTCCTTTTTCTATTATTTCTATAGTTTTTAAACCTGCAGCACATACAGTAGGATTTCCTGCCATTGTATAAATATTTGCTGGTGGAGCTAAAACATCCATAATCTCTTTCCTAGCTACTACTGCTCCAAGTGGAAATCCTCCACCTATTGCTTTTCCTAATACAAGAATATCAGCTTCTATATCTAAATTTTCTATACCAAACCATTTCCCAGTTCTTCCTATCCCTTGTTGAATCTCATCACTCACTAATAATATTCCTTTTTCATCACATAAATTTCTAAGCTCTTTAGCCCATTTTTTCGGTGGTATAACTATACCTGCATCACCTGCTATAGGCTCTATGAAAATTGCTGCCACTTCTTCTACAGGAATATAATGATTGAATGCATATTTCATTTGAGATAGACATTCGATATTACAACTTGATTCTTTTTGTCCAAATTTACATTTCGAACAAATTGGATATTCAAAATGATATACTTCTGGAAGCAATGGTCCTATTTTTTTCTTCATTTCTAAACTAAGTGCTGAAACAGAAATCGCACCATAAGAACTTCCATGATATGCTTGAGCAAATGAAATAAGTTTCGTTCTACCTGTATAAGCTCTTGCGAATTTTATGGCAGCATCAATAGCTGTTGATCCTGTACAAGTAAAACTCACCTTTTTTTCATAAAAACCTGGAGTTATTTCACAAATTTTCTCAGCAAACTTAGTTGCTGTTGCATTTGAAAAATATGCAATAGTAAATTGCAACAAATTATCTATTTGCTCTTTAATAGCATCTGCGAGTTCTTTATTTCCATAGCCTATATTGGCAGAACAAGCACTTGATAAGAAATCAATATACTCTTTGCCATCTTCGTCCCAAAGTTTTGAACCCTCTCCTCTCTTAAAAGAAATAGGATAGTACGGAACTCTGCTAGTATTTGACAGAAATCTAGCTTGAGCCTCTTCAATATCTTGATTTGTATTATACAACGTCATAAAAATCTCCTCCTATTTTTATATAAATGCAATTTCTTGCAAGTGTTATAAGTATTATTATGAGAACTAAATTTTCAATGACAAGCTTGATGAAATTTAATGTTTTAGTAATAAGTTTTTACATATTTTATCCATTTTTTATTATTTCTTTGACTTTTCTTGTTGCATATTCAATTGCATTTTCAATATTTCCGTTGTTTTTTCCGCCACCTTGTGCAAACACCTTATTTCCTCCACCTTTTCCATCGAGCAACTTTATAGTATCTCTTAAAAGTTCTCCCATATTTAACTCTTCTGCACCTTTAGTTAAATTATCTTTTTTTACTTCAATATTTTTCTTATCTTGAATGTCTTTTTCTACTTCATAGCCTTTCTTCGTGTGATTACATTTTTTTATTTTATTATTCTTCATTTTATTGATATCAGTTGTTAAATTTTTTGAACATGCAAAAATAATATTTACTTTTTCTTTATCATTAGAAGCTAATAACACTACGAAACTATCCTCTTCACATAATTTATTAGCTATTTTCTTTAAATATTCAATATTTTTATCAGAATATACTTTAGAAATTAAATTTACTTCTCTATTATTAAGTTCAGATTCCACTTTATTATTAAATTCACATTCTCCGATCAATTTTTTACTTTCTAAATCAACCAATTGTTCAGTAATTTTTTTATTCTCATTTATTAAATCACTTATTTTTTCATTTAGATTCATTATTGAATTTTCAAGTTCTTCTTCTCCACAACTAACTTTATTACAGATTCTTTTTAGATTATGTTCTCTCTTAAGTAAATAGTTTACTGCTCTATCTCCAGCTAAAAATTCTATTCTAGTATTTCCTTTGTTTTTTTCAAATTTAGTAATTACAATCGCTTTCAATTCAAGTGTAGACTTAGCATGCACTCCACAACACGCATTTACATCTAAGGCACCTATTTTTATGATTCTTATCTCATCATCTGTTTGAGGCAAATCTCTTCTAACATTAATTTTCTTCAATTCTTTTTTGCTTGGAACAAAATTTTCAATCACAATATTATCTGAGATTATTTTATTCACATAATCTTCTACTTTCATAACCTCTTGCTCGTTTAATATTCCTTCAATATCAACAGTGCTTATCTCATTTCCAAAATGAACACTTTTCGTATTTCTATTAACTAATTTAAAAAAAGCTCCAGATAAAATATGTTGTGCTGAATGCTGATACATTTTATCTTTTCTATGTTTCAAATCAATTTCACATCTTACTTTATGGATTTTATTTAGTTCTTTTTCTAAAACATGATATATATTTCCTTCTTTTTCGTAAATATCTACAACTTCTATTCCTTCTATAGTGCCAAAATCTCTTTCTTGACCTCCTCCACCTAAGAAAAATGCAGTTTGATTCAATAATATATGATATTTATTTTCTATTATTTTTTTTTCAATAACTTCAGCTGTAAAAACATTTATGTAAGGATTTTCATAATATAATTTTAACGTTTTCAAATTTTACCTCCTAATGTCAAAAAATTTGACTGAAAAACAATCTTAAACTAATGTTTCATATTAGTTTTTGTACTGACTATTATACGACGAGCTGATGAAATTGTTTTTTAGATTCGTTAGATGATCTCTCACTTTATGTGAGCGTAATCATAGATCAAATCTTCAAAGCAACATCCATCAGCTCTTTTATTCTTTCTATATATTATAAACTTAAAATTTTCCAATAACAAGCTTTCTTTTACAAATATATTTTTTCTTATTTAATCTTCGAATATCTTCAAGTATTCGCCATAACCTTCTTCCATCTTATCTCTAGGTATAAATCTAAGCGAAGCAGAATTTATACAATATCTAAGTCCTCCTGATTCTTCTGGACCGTCATCAAACACATGGCCTAAATGAGAGTTTGAACCCATACTTCTTACTTCTGTTCTCAACATTCCCATTGAATAATCTGATCTTGTAGATACAGCAACATCTTTTACTGGTTTCGAAAATGCTGGCCAACCACAACTTGAATGGAATTTATCTTTAGAAGTAAACAACACTTCACCACTTACAATATCAACATATATTCCATCTTCGAAATTCATATAATATTCATTTTCGAAAGGAGCTTCTGTCATATCATTTTGAGTAACTTCAAACTGAATACTTGTCAATTTTTTCTTAAGTTCATCTCTGTTAGGTTTTCTTCCGTCCCAATATGATTTGACAAAATTATATCTTCCAGAGTTTCTATAGTACATATTGTAATGACTTGGTTGTTTTTTGTAATATTTTTGATGTTTTTCTTCAGCTTCATAGAAAGTTGTAGCTGGAAGAATCTCTGTAACTATAGGCTCATCAAAGTATTTACTGTCTTCAAGTTTTCTCTTACTATCTATAGCTTTTTTATGTTGTTCTTCATCATAATAGAAGATAGCTGTTCTATATTGCGAACCCCTATCTGCAAATTGTCCACCATCGTCAGTTGGATCTACTTGCTTCCAATATATATCGAGAAGTCTATCGTAATCAAAAATTTCATCGTCATAAACTATTTGAATAACTTCAAAATGACCTGTTTCACCTGTACAAACTTCTTCATAAGTAGGATTTTCTTTAGTTCCTCCCATATAACCAGACTTAACATCTATGATTCCGTCGTAAGTATCAAACGGTTTTACCATACACCAAAAACATCCACCTGCAAAAGCAGCCTTCTTTTCCATTAAAATCACCTCTAAAATTATATTTCACAATATTTCTTGTATTAACTTTTATTTTAAAGTTTACCCTAATGAAAAATTATTAAACAAACTTTTAGAAACTTATCCTATAGTCTAAAGTTTTGAAAAAATTTAACTTTCTTTATGACTTCCATCTTTATTGAATTTTTTCTAAGTTTTATTTCTGTAGTAACTATTGATACTTAACCCTACACGACTTAAGTCGCAGGGTTCTATTTACAATAGCAGAACCATTTACATAGTCTAGTCTTTCGTCTAGTTTATCGTAGAATTTAAATTCTTTGTATGTTTCAATGTTAGATGGTAGAGTTGTACTTATTTTATAAGTTACTGTTGCTTTGATGTTTCTACTGCTAGTTTGATAAATAGAATTTACATCAGAAAATTCTGTTTTGTTTCCATTTTTATCTTCTAAATATACTTTGATTAAGTTAGAAGTTAAAGTAAGTCTATTATCTAATGTATCTTCTACAACGAATGAATAAAATTTATCGATTGAATCAGGAATTTTAACTTTTAAGTTAAATGTATTTTCTTGACCTATGTTTGCTTTCTTTTCTGTCTTTCCTTCGATATCTTTTGTTATTTTTTTTATATCTACTTCTATATATAATCTGTTTACTTTTTGAATGTATCCTTCTTGATTTTTTATAGTTAATCTTATTACTTTAAATTCTGTTAGTTAAGATATTCTTCTACTTCTTCGATATCATTCATATCAATAATTTCATTAAGAAGTATATCAAGTCTTGAATCTTCTAATATACTTATTTTTTCTCTATACTCTTTAGGTATTTTTTTGAATTTCTTTAACAACTGATTAATTAAAACTTTTCTTTTAGTCTGTATCGTACCTTCATTTATACCCTTATTAAAAATATTTTCTCCTAGTCTAGTCACTTTAATAACCTCCTCGATTTTTTCTAATAACTTATCATCACCGAATTTATCGCACAATCCATATAATAGATTTATGCAAGTTTCTCTTTTGTTTTCTTCCTCTATTTTTTTAACCAAATCTATGCTTTTATCTACTAAATCATACTTTGACTTTTTACTTTTCATAAGCGATAAGAAAGTCAAGTTCATCATATCTTTTGATTTTAAATCTTCTTTATTTTCTATTTTACTTGTTAATTCTTTTAATATTAAGTCTCCATCCAAATCTGCAAAGTAAAATGGAATTATTTTATATTTGATACTTCCATAGTCAATTTCATGATCAGCGTTTGTTATGTTTGAACTGTAAACCACTACAGTTGTCACAGGTCTGTCGTATTTTTTAGTTATTAAACTGTCGTAATCGAAAAACCTTTTTAAATCCTCTTTCTTGTTTGTTGTCTGAAATTCAAAATGAACAAATTCATTGTCTTTTGTTGAAAACAAATAATCTACC
>JAISUA010000216.1 GCA_031272305.1 Clostridioides sp. | reverse complement strand
TCCAAATCTTATGGCTTCAAATGAAACAGATGATTTGATGTATGTTACTAATTTTAATAGTAATAATCTTTCTGTTATTGATGTAGGCACAAACACTGTTATTTGTACGATTGAAGTTGGATATGGACCTAGTGACATAACCTATGTTCCTAGTTTAAATAGAGTGTATGTATTGAATTTTACTAGTGGAGATATTTCGGTTATAGATGCAAGTACAAATCAAATCATTTGTACTATATCGGCTAGTGGATTGTATATGTATGGAATAGATTATCTATGTGATAGCTCTAGTGTATGATTTTAATTTATTAATTTTATATAAACGCTGTAAGATTTATTTCTAGATTCAAACAAAACTAATGAGATAAATTCTCAGAGGAGGTGAAATTATTGAATAATAAGCAGAATAAGAATTACAATAAATGTTGTTATGAACAAAACTATAAGTCAAAGAATAACTACAATACTTTAACTAATGGATACCTACTACTACGTGTAGACTTTATGTTTCTAAGACAAATGACAATGTTGTCAATGTAATCGATTTAAATACAAACGAGGTTATTGATACTATATCTGTAACAGGAAGTCCTATGAGATTGGCGTCAAATCCTAATACTGATTTAATTTACGTAACATCTACAGATGGTGGAATAATTCACCTTCATATGGAAGTACGTATCTATGTGCTAATTTCTCATAATCATTTTTTATCAAAAAATTATAAGTATTGTTTATTAAAAAAGGATGTACACTTAAAAGTGAACATCCTTTTTAAGAAATGGCGAAATCACAGCACAAAGTCAGAATAATAAGATAGCCTTCTTAATTAAAATACCAATTTAGTATAAAATAAATAAAAAATCAGTGGTCTTAATAGATTCTCATGATTTTCACTATAAAGTCTTAAAACATAAATTTTTCCAAAGTGGTATCCTAATACCAAGTTAGAAATATTTATTATTTTAAGGAGGTATTGATGGTATGGAATTAGAAATTAAAGATCTTACAAAAAAATTCAAAGATAAAATAGCAGTAGAAAATGTTAATATTACTTTAACTCCTGGTGTTTGGGGGTTGTTGGGAGCTAATGGTGCTGGTAAGACAACCTTAATGAGAATGATAGCTGGCATTATGACTCCAACAAGCGGAAAGATTTATTTTAAAGGAAAAGATATTTTGAAACTTGGAAAAGAATACCGTTCTATATTTGGATATTTGCCACAGGATTTTGGCTGTTCCAGAGATTTTACAGTAAATGATTATTTGGAATATGTAGCTGCCCTTAAAGATATGCAGGTTGATGAAACACACAAAAAAATCAATGAATTATTGGATATTCTTACTTTATCAGAAGTAAGAAATAAAAAAATAGTAAAGCTTTCGGGAGGAATGAGAAGGCGTGTGGGAATTGCACAAGCTATGTTAAATTCTCTTAAAATACTCGTACTTGATGAGCCGACTGCTGGTCTTGATCCTGGAGAAAGAGTCAGATTTAGAAATTTTATTTCCGAGTTCTCACATGACAGAATTGTATTAATTTCTACACATATTGTTTCTGATATTGAGTATATTTCTACTCAAAATGCGATTATGAAAGATGCAAAAATACTTGATATCGGAACTACTGAGGAATTAGTAATGCAAATAAAAGGAAAAGTATGGACAGCAATGATACCTGCAAGGGAATTGCCAATGCAAGAACTTAAGTTAAGAATCATTAATCAAAAAAATGAAGCAAATAATATGATTTCAATTAGGTACTTTTCTGATAAATCCGCAATACAAAATTCAGAAATGGTTGAGCCTCGTTTAGAAGATTTATATTTGTGGTTATTTCCGCAAGATTATATGAAAAAAGGTGATATAATTTGAGATTATTATTTCTTGAAATCAAGAGAATTTTAAAATCACGTCAAACAATTATACTAATGATAATGGGTTTCGCTTTATCCATATTAATGGCATATATTCCAATTAGGTTTGAAGAAATAAATCGTACAACAGAAAATGGAAGTGTTGAAAGTTTGACTGGCATTGATGCAATCCAATACGTTAAATCTAAAAGCTCTGTCTATGATGGTGTAGTCACAACAGAAAAAATTCGTTCTGCATTGGAAAATTATCAATCTGTAATAACACAATACAAAGGTGAAAAGGATAATGTTCCATTAGACACATATGAAGAAAAAATGTTACCATCAGAGAAATTGCTCTCTAGAGTCCCAGAGATTTATGCAGACCCTAAAACTGAAATAGATTCGGAATTAAAAGATATTTATATAAGTAATATGGGTGATTACTACAATCAATCTACCCAACATTTAGACGATATAATGAAAATAGAATATGAGAACAATACAAATGCACAAAATAAGGCAAAAGAAATGTATAGTGAAGTTAAAAAACCTTTTGAGCTTTATGGTGGGTTAATTAAGTAGATATGCATTTGACTATATTGTTGAGTATATTTTGTTATTGCTTTTAATAAGTGTTACAATAACAGCACCAACATTTTCAGAAGAATATCAAAATGGATCAGACAGCATTTTTAGAACTTGTAGCAATGGGCGTTTGCGTATGGCAGTAACAAAATTAATTGCATTATATTTAATTTTCATTGTGTACTTTATATTGTGTATGGGAACTAACTTACTAATTATAAATCTTGCTTTTGGAACAGAATGCTTAAAGACATCGGTTCAAATGCTGTTCTCGGCTATTAGTTTAGTGCCATATAACTTGGGTCAGTTACAAATAGTGACAGTTTCTGGAGCATTACTTTCGTTACTTGCAACAATGGCGTTTAGTTTATTTGTATCAAGTAAAAGTAGAACATATCTTACAACTATTTTGATATCGATGGTTGTTTGTTTCCTTCCATCAATTTTATACAGTGCAAGTGGGGGAAACTGGGTCAATTATATATTACCATCTTCGGGGATTGGATTAAAAAACAGTTTATTATATCAATTGGTTGGCTTGAAGTTCTTAAATATTGGTGGAATTAGTATTTGGACACCGATTATTATAATTTTGGGTGCTGCAATTGAGTTCTTCTTATTTTCATTTCTTTCTATAAGATCATATTGTAAACATGAAGTTGTATAATTAGGCAATAATGATAGTTGCGTTCATTGTGGATGTGGCTGTGACAATGAGGGAAAATATCGTACAGGAAATAGAGTAAAATCTGTTAAAACTATTCGTGCCTCAATATAATCATTTTGTTGGTTAAGGGATAGCACCTGAGAAGCTTTCATGTGCTATCCTTTTCTCTCAATAAATTATTTCTAATGAACTCTGAGTAAAATGAATATGAAAAAGTTTATAGGCAATATAAAGTTATTTGCATACACAATTAAATTGCTTTGTGAGATAGACAAAAGGATTTTTATTTGTTCTATTACACTTTCCATAATTAATGGAATCTTTCCAATTGGAACTCTTTTATTAAGTCAAAGCATTATCAATGAAATACAATTACTTCAAAAACCTTTTGGGGATTTATTGAAACTGATAATTATGTATTTTGTAATATCAGTAATTGGAACTATATTACAAAATATGAGCAACTATACTTTAAGTAAGCTTAACAATATATTACAATATGGAATTAATAAAATTATTATTGAGAAATGCTCTAAAATGTCACTTGCAATGTTAGAAAAAACAGAGACATATGATACAATAGCTCGACTGGAACAAGATATAGCTATAAAGCCATATCAAACTTTACAATCTATATTGGTATTTTTGAACCATTGATATAAGTGTAAAGGAAGTTCTTTGTACCATAAATTTACTGCAAATTCTGAATAGGAGATGGAAGTACATATCTATGTGCTAATTTCTCATAATAACTTTTTATCAAAAAATTATAAGTATTGTTTATCAAAAAAGGATGTACACTTAAAAGCAAACATCCTTTTTAAGAATTTATTTTTAAAAATCTTGGTTCTATTTAGTATTTATATGATATAATCACAGATAAGGTACAGACTTGGAAAGAGAGGAATGAGTAATGTCTAATAGAATTTTAATTGTTGAAGATGAAACGAGCATAGCTGAATTTATAGAAGTATATTTGAAAAATGAAGACTTTGAAGTTTATAAGTGCATTACAGCTGAAGAAGCTTTAAAAATTATTGATACAAAAGAATTTGACCTTGTACTCTTGGATATTATGCTGCCTGGAAAGGACGGTTTCTTTTTATGTAAAAAGATTAGAGAAGAATATAAATATCCAATTATTATGTTGACATCAATAAGTGATGAAGCTAGTAAAATCAATGGATTAGCACTAGGTGCAGATGATTATATCACAAAGCCTTTCTTACCGCTGGAAATGGTTGCAAGAGTAAAAGCTCAGTTGAGAAGATATAAAAAGTATGCTCAGACAGATGACAAAGGTAATGCTAGTATTTTGTCATATTCAGGTCTAGAGCTCAATATAAAAACAAGAGAGTGTAGCTTAAATGGAAATCAGCTTAACTTGACTCCAAGTGAATATGATATATTAAGGTTACTGCTAGAGCATAAAGGCGAAGTGGTTTCTTCAGAACAACTTTTTAAAACGATTTGGCATGATGAATATTACAGTAAAAATAACACCATTTCTGTTCATGTGCGTCATTTACGCGAGAAGCTTGGTGATAAAGCAGAGAATCCAAAATATATTAAAACAGTATGGGGGTAGGTTATAAAATTGTATAGGAAAAAGCACAAATATATGCAACATTATAAAAAGCTTATATGTTATTTGATTTTTAGTCTGTTGCTTTACACAGTTGTTGGATGTTTTCTAAGAATACTGTTTGATTTTTATTTGGCTCAAGTAGATACATCATTTATTAAGTGGCTAAGCCTTCGCATTGGAATAGTTCAATTACTATATTTTATTATAGGCTATATAGCTATCTTTATGTATTTTTGGAGCAAGCCGTGGAAATTCCTTCATGAAATAATAGATGGGACAGAAATTTTATATAAGAAAAATGATTCAGTGGTTGAGCTTTCGGAACCTTTAAAGGATATTGAAGTACAAATGAATCAGATAAAAATGTCTTTCATAATGTCTGAACAAGCAATAAGAGTTGCAGAAATTAAAAAAAACGAGTTGGTTGCCTATATTGCTCATGATATTCGAACACCTCTAACATCAATTATAGGATATTTAAGCTTAATCAAAGACATGCCTGAGTTATCACTAGAGAAAAGGCAAAAGTATTTGCAAATATTACTTGATAGGGCTATATGTTTGGAGCAGTTAGTTAACGATTTTTTCGAAATTACGCAATATAATACACAACAAATTGAAATAAATAAGCAAAATGTGGATTTGTACTACTTGATTATCCAACTAACTGATGAGTTTTATCCGATGCTTGAGGAAAATGGGAACACTTTAAAACTTGAGATAAGTGAACAACTGTCATGCGATATTGATCCTGAAAAAATTTCCCGAGTTCTTAGCAATTTATTGAAAAATGCAATTTGTTATAGTTATCCAAAAACCGAAATATTCATATCGGCAAAAATCTATGATAATAACCTTGAGATGGTTTTTGAAAATATGGGTGAAACTATACCAGAAAACGAGTTGTCACAAATATTTGAAAAGTTTAACCGATTGGATCGTTCAAGATCTACTGATACAGGTGGGGCAGGTTTAGGCTTATCGATAGCTAGAGAAATCATTCACTTACATAATGGCGAAATCACAGCACAAAGTCAGAATAATAAGATAACTTTCTTAATTAAAATACCAATTTAGATTTTTTCATCAATCAAATAGCAATCATCTTACAACGGATTTATCATAATTGAATGAGCCTTGATATGATGATAAAAATAGGACTATCGAGAGATAGTCCTATAAATAAATACTGAGTTTAGAAAGCAAGAAAAGAAATAGAAACATTAAAATACCTCTAATAGTATCTTCTACATAGTTCTTTATTTTAGATTTAGCAGAATCATATTTATTCACAAGAGCAGTCAATGCATAATATCCGTCACTTTTTATAATAGGTAAAAAGTTAATCAGGATAGTAGAAATAATAACGTAATTATATTTGTTTAAAGCAGGAAAAAACAAAAAGCATATTAATATATAGATACAATTCATAAAATTACCTGCTAAATATACAGCTATTCTTTTATATTTAGGTAATAAATAACTATCTGATGTATCTACATAAAATGCAGGGTATATAAAATATATTTTAAAACCTATTTTGATTTTTCCGCTTCTATAAAATAATTTTAAAGCTAAAATATGTCCTAATTCATGTATAAATATATTAGCAAACAAAATTAAATTTGCAATAATAAAATTAGAATCAATGATAACATAATTTTCACTAAGAAAGTATACAACTAATGTAAACATAATAGCCGTTGTCATTATCATAGCATAATATCTCCAGGTGTTAATGAATTTTTCAAGAAGCAACCTACGACATCTGTCGGAATGTTATAAGATTTTGAAATCATTATTATATTTTTCAAACATTGTATATCAATAAATGGAATGTGGAACTCATCATAACTCAATGAAATATAAGAAAGTTTATTTTTGTAAGTTTTAATTATATTTTCTGCCTTTGAAATATCTTTTCCCTAAAAACCATTAGTTTTTATTGAAATTTTAACATCTCTGTCAAAATCAAATTGCATAATTTGGTCTATCAAATGATGGTATAGGATGGGTTCTCAACCAGTAATTCCGATATCAGTTATTTGTTCACATTCCTTAATATTATTTAAAATTTTATCTAATTCATTTTCTGTCAGAGTTTTCCCTCTTACGACCCCTCGGCTATCACAACACATTTTGCAATGAGCATTGCAATTCTCTGTTAATAAAATAGCTAAATGATTAAATTCCATTTTTTAAACACCTCCTACGCAAGAGCCATACAATTAGAATACATATTGAAAAAACAACTAGATCATAGATATAATTGCCAGATATATGTTGTAACAATTCTGATTATTATTGACAACTTATTCCTGTTAGCTGTAAACATGAAGTTGTATAATTAAAATTTAAGTAGTATCAACATGGTTGTTATTAACAATAAGAATAAAAATTTTATGATGAGCTTTGCCTAAATGGAAGACCGAGTAGACTTTGGAAAGTCTTCAAGACAGAAAGAAACTATTATAGAGCCAGTATTGTTTATCAAAAATGATACACTTAAAAGTATCGAAAGTAGTCCATGTCTGATTCTTGGAGGAGGGTTATTAAAAAGGATGTACACTTAAAAGTGACATCCTTTTTAACAACTTATTTTTTACTTTTTTTAATAATTTATTTTTTATTTTTAGTATCAGAATTTTGATAAGAATCATCATATAAATTAGATTTCAAAGAGGATTCATTATTAGATTCAATAGATGATTTTAATTTATCAAAGTCTGATGTTTTTATGCAATGAATTTCTTCTGATGTTTTTACGCAATGAATTTCTTCTGAAAGTTCAGTGCAAGAAAGTTTTTTTTCGACTGATTTTTTTTCAGCTGAAATTCTATTAAGTGCTTTGACTATTGAAGTTGCAAGTAGTACTCCAAGTGAGATACCAGAACTTATCAACAAAGCATCTACTCCTGTAGAATTAGCAAGTGAATAGTTTTTTTGGATCATATATAGTACTGTATTATATAGCCCAACACCTGGAACAAGGGGTAGGATACCTGCAATGACGAAAACAATAGCAGGTTGTTTCATTTTTCTTGCAGACACTTCACTTAAAGCAGATACTGTAAATCCTGCCACAAATCCTGCGAACGATGAGTTAGAAGTATATTTTACTATAAAAACATATACAAGCCATCCGATTCCACCTATAACACCTAGAGAAGGAAGTAATTTCGAAGGTGTATTGAAAAAAATTGAGAATCCTATCGTCGCTAACGCTGCAAATATGAAATTTTGATAAATTGGCATGTCTAGCAAATTCCAACACCTCCTACTTGATTAAAAGTTCTGAAAGCTTCGCTTTCAATTGTAATGAACTT
>JAISUA010000149.1 GCA_031272305.1 Clostridioides sp. | reverse complement strand
TACCAAGATCTTTTTTCTTTTGTTTTTTACCAGCAGCAGCAAACTTAGCCATAGCAGCTGTAGGAGTTGCTTTTGAAGCTTGTCCACCAGTATTAGAATATACTTCTGTATCAAATACTAATACATTTATATCATCACCAGATGCAAGTACATGATCAAGTCCACCATAACCGATATCGTAAGCCCAACCATCTCCACCTAGTATCCATTGAGATCTCTTAACTAGATAATCTTTGTTGTCTTTTATGCTCTTAACTAATGTTTTAGCTTTGCTTTCACATTCACAAGCGTCTACATCAATCTTATCTAAGCATTCTATTACTTTAGCACTCGCTGCCTTAGAAGCTTCTCCATCTTCGAATACTTCTAACCAACCTGTAAATGCTGATCTTACTTCATCACATAATTCTAATGTTAGAGCTTCTTCCATTTCTTGTTTTAATTTATTTCTTAGATGTTTTGTAGCTGCATACATACCAAGTCCATATTCTGCATTATCTTCGAATAGAGAGTTTGCCCAAGCTGGACCTTTTCCTTCGTGATTTACAGTATAAGGAGTAGATGGTGCAGAAGCTCCCCAAATTGAAGAACATCCAGTAGCATTAGCTATCATCATTCTATCTCCGAATAATTGAGTAACTGTCTTGATATAAGCAGTTTCTCCACATCCTGCACATGCTCCAGAGAATTCAAGAAGTGGTTGTCTAAATTGACTTCCTTTAACTGAAGTTGGAGGTACTATATCTCCTTTTGGTGCTATGTTCTTAGGATCAATTGCAAATTCCCAATTTGCTTCTTGAACAACTTCTTGTGTTCCTAATGGTTCCATAACAAGAGCTTTTTGTTTAGCTGGGCATACGTCAGCACAGTTTCCACAACCTGTACAGTCATATGGTGCAACTTGCATTCTGTATTTAAGTCCTTCAAATCCTTTACCAATAGTTTTGATAGTGTCAAATCCTTCAGGTGCATTTGCAAGTTCTTCTTCTGTAGCAAGGAATGGTCTTATTGCAGCATGAGGGCATACAAATGAGCATTGGTTACATTGGATACAGTTTTCTGGTTTCCATTCAGGAACAGTAACAGCTATACCACGTTTTTCGTATTTAGAAGTACCTGCTTCAAAAGTACCATCTTCATAACCATTGAAAGCACTTACTGGAAGTGAATTTCCGTTTTGAGCAACCATAGGTCTTAAGATATTTTTGATGAAATCAGGTTCTTCAACTTTCTTAGTTTCTTCATCTTTAGCATCAGCCCAAGATGCTGGAACATCTATTTTAACAACAGCATCAATACCTGCATCAACTGCTTTATTATTCATGTCAACTACTTTTTGACCTTTTTTACCATAAGTTTTTTCTATAGAAGATTTCAAATAACCAACAGCTTCTTCAACAGGAATTATGTTTGCAAGTTTGAAGAATGCAGATTGCATTATCATATTTATTCTATTTCCAAGACCTATTTCATTAGCTATACCTACAGCATCAACTGTATAGAAATCTATATTATTCTTAGCTATATATTGTTTTATAGAAGCAGGAAGATTTTTGTCTAATTCTTCTGCATTCCATATTGTATTAAGAACGAATGTTCCACCTTTTTTAAGTCCTTTTAATAAGTCATATTGGTTAACATATGATTGTTTATGACAAGCTATATAGTCAGCTTCATCTATTAGATAAGTTGATTTTATAGGAGTATCACCAAATCTTAAGTGAGACATAGTAACCCCACCAGATTTTTTAGAATCATAATCGAAATATGCTTGTGCATATTTATCAGTATGGTCACCAATGATTTTTATTGCTTGTTTATTAGCTCCAACAGTACCGTCTGATCCAATTCCCCAGAATTTACATCTAACTGTACCAGGAGATGCTATCTTAACTTCTTCTTTAGGTTCTATTGAAGTATTTGTAACGTCATCAACTATTGAAATAGTGAATCCATCTTTTGGATTTTCAGAAGTTAAATTATCCATAGCAGCTTTTAAATCAGTTGGAGTAACATCTTTTGATCCAAGACCATATCTACCACCTATGATTAAAGGAGCATTTTCTTTTCCACCATAGATATTTTTAACATCTAGATATAATGGTTCTCCTAATGAACCTGGTTCTTTTGTTCTATCAAGAACAAGTATTCTTTCAGCTGTAGTTGGAACAGCTTTTAGGAAATGTTTTGTAGAGAAAGGTCTATATAGATGAACTTTAACTAAACCAAAGCTTCCACCTTTAGCATTTACATAGTCTATAGTTTCTTCAAGAGCATCTGTAACTGATCCCATTGCTATAACAACGTTTTTAGCATCTTCAGCTCCGTAATAATCAAATAAATCATGTTTTCTTCCAGTTAATTCGCTTACTTTTTTCATATTTTTTTCTACGATATCAATCATATTGATGTAGAATTTGTTAGAAGCTTCTCTTGTTTGGAAATAAATATCAGGATTTTGTGCTGTACCTCTAGTAACAGGGTGATTTGGAGAAAGTGCATTATCTCTAAATGCTTTAACAGCTTCGAAATTTAATAATGAAGCGTATTCTTCATTTTCCATTAATTCGATTTTTTGTATTTCATGTGATGTTCTAAATCCATCAAAGAAATGTATAAAAGGAAGTCTTCCTTCTATAGCTGACATATGTGCTACAGGAGCTATATCAGCAACTTCTTGTACAGAACCAGATGCTAGTAAACAACAACCAGTAGTTCTAGCTGCCATAACATCTTGATGGTCCCCAAATATTGAAAGTGCTTGAGCTGCAAGGGCACGAGCAGAAACATGGAATACTCCTGGAAGTAATTCTCCAGCCACTTTATACATATTAGGTAACATCAACAGTAAACCTTGTGATGCTGTAAATGTTGAAGTAAGAGCTCCTCCTTGAAGAGATCCGTGGAAAGCACCTGATGCTCCACCTTCTGATTGCATTTCAATTACGTCAACAACTTGACCAAAAATATTTTTTCTTCCTTGAGATGCCCATTCATCAACAACTTCAGCCATTGTAGATGATGGTGTGATTGGATATATAGCAGCTACTTCAGTATAAGCATAGGCAACATGAGCAGCAGCTGTATTTCCATCAACAGTTTTCATAAATTTTGCCATTGTCCAACCCCCATTTTTATTATTTTTTGTTTTGTTAATTTATTTTTTAAGTATGAATATTATAATTCCTAACATAAAACAAATCAATAGTAATATTGTTTTATCATCAGTAAAATCATTAAATAATTCATAGATTAATGCCTTATTATTTTATAAGTTCAACAAGTTCTCCATTTTTAACAGCAGCTGCATTACCTTCTTCTACGTCTACGTGCATTTCTAATTGATAAGAATCATTTACTCTTACAAGTACATTTTCAAAAACTAAGGCTCTTTGACCTTCTGTTTTTATCTTTACTAAGTCTTTGTCATTTACTCCAAAATTCTTAGCATCGTTAGAGTTCATATGAATATGTCTTGAAGCCACAATCAATCCTTCTTGAAGTTCTACTTCTCCATTTGGTCCAGCAATCTTGATTCCTGGAGTACCATTAAGATCTCCTGATTCTCTTATTGGAGCTTTTACTCCTAAAGTAAATCCATCTGCTAAAGATATTTCTACTTGAGTTTGATTTCTTGTTGGTCCTAATACTCTAACACCTTTGATAGTTCCTTTTGGTCCAACTAAATCAACCTTTTCTTCACAAGCAAATTGTCCTGGTTGTGATAATGGTTTGAAAGGTGTTAGTTTATAGTCTTGTCCAAATAAAGTATTTATATCATCTTGACTAAGATGTATATGTTTGTTAGATAAAGCTATAGGTAATTTCATCTCTAATCCTCCTAATTTTATGTATTTTAAATCAATTAAATTAATTAAAATTTCATTTTTTATCAATACATATTTAGATTTTTGTTTTTAGATTTTTATTTTTTTATTAAATTCATATACTAAATTAAATAAATTTAATAAAATCTTTTTCTTATTTTTAATAAGATCTTTTTCTTCCTTTTGTTAACATTTTTTCAATGTTAATCTATGCTAACATTATACATAATTTTAAAATTAAAATCAAACCTTATAATTTTATAATAAATAGGCATTAAGCTTTATTTTGAACTTTTTTTTAAGTAAATACTATTTATTTTTTATTTTTAAAATTTGAAAGCGTTTGTTTTTAATAAGTATTTAAAGTTTTAATTTTTCTATTTATTTTTATTTATTTTTTAAGAACACTACTAGAATATCATCGGAATAATTGTTATTTTTTTGAAAAAACATAGTAGTTTTTAGCATTTTTTCAATTAATATATTTTTTGGCAATGATAAATTTTCTATTAAAAATTTTTTAAGTCTTTCAATAGAAAATTCCTCTTTATTTTCGTTCTTTATTTCTATAATTCCATCAGTAAACATACAAATTAATTCATATGCCTTAGTGTTAACTTGTATTTCTTCATAAACAACGTCTTTTAATACACCTATCGGAATCTGTTTTTCTACTTTAAATTCTAAATCTTCATTATTTTTGCTATTTATAAATAATGGTGAATAATGACCAGCATTAGCAATACTTAGATTGTCATTTTCAGAATCGTAAATTCCAACTAAACACGTTGCAAATATACCTAACTTATCAAATTCATCATACAAAACATCGTTTAATTTTGTAAGAATATCTTTAGCTTTAGAATTATCTCTACAAAGAACTTTAAAAGCTCCCTTTACAAGTGCAACACTATAATTAGAAACAATTCCATGACCCATTACATCACATACAATGAACGCAGTTTTATTAGATTCTAATTTCTCCGCATAATAGAAATCTCCTCCCACAACTTTAGCAGGTTTGTGATAAAAAAATAATTCTTTTTTATTGTTAAATTCTATATTGCTATCATCCATTATAAGTTCCTGTTGTTTATTTAATATATTCAGTTCTTGTTCCAAAACCTTGTGTTTTGTTTCTCTTATATTGTAATCATAAAGCAAAATCTCAACTGTAACTTGTCCAGCTAAAATTCTAAAAATTTTAAAATCATCTTCTGTGTATCCACTTGAATTTGCACATATCATACAACCCAATTCTTTGTCATCTTGAACTAATTTAAGATACATAAGTGAATTTATTTTTGGATACTTCTCATCAAAAAATAAATTCTTATAACCACCAATTTTTTTTTCTTTCATTATATCTTTCACCAAAGGAAAAATATTTGATCTATGCTCATCTGTATTATAAAAATTTATTGTTTTATAAGTATTATTTTCACCAGAAAGATAAACAACTGCTTCCTTGCTTCTAGTAATAAAACATACCTGTTTACAGATGTTTACCAAGAATTCACCGATTTTTCTATTTTTATAAAGTTGTCTTGTATCGTAGTTGATATAATCAATTGAATTTCTGAATTTTTCGATTAAATTATTCATATTTCGATTCTTATTAGTAATTTCTATAGAAAGACTAAGTAATGAAGCCACTGAAGATATAAAATTTATATCTTCTACACTTACTCCCTCTTTTTCACATACAAATATTGTCATAAATCCAACTACTTTATTCTCAACACTCAAAGGAAACACTATTCTTCCTTTATATCCTTCTTCCATCGCCATTGCAACATCTTTTTGAGCTCTCTCATCTTCAAACACATTCTCAACATAAATTATTTCTTTGTTTTCTACTGCTTGATGAATAAAGTCAGAATAATTATCGAAAGGTATCTTTGTTCCTCTTATATTATTTGTTCTAAACAATTTAGGAATGTATTCAAGTGATTTCGAACAAACTAAGTAAGCATTCTCATAATCATCATCATAAAATAAATTTACGCATGCTTTTTGTGGAACTACTTCGAGCATTTTATCTATGACTGTATCTTTTATATCAAAAAAATCAGTTGATTCTGTAACTATAGACGTAATCTCTACTAAATTTTTAATTTTCAATTCGCTTTTTTGCATAATGTCCCCCTAAAAATTTAATTACTGTGTATCTTGTTCTATTATTTTAACATATTTTTTCAGTATAAGACATTTTTCTTTTATTTTTGTTAATAATAAAAAATATTTACTAATTAATTATAAAATATAACTTTTTAATTTAAAAAATTTACTAATTGATTATAAAATATAACTTTTTAATTGAAAAAATAGTATGATTAAAAAACTCAACACTATATACGCATTGAATCCTGTAAACAAGCCTATCAATATTAATGATAACAATGCTCCTATTCCAAAACTATTTTTTTTCAACTCTCTTATCTTATCTAGTTTATCTGATTCCTTTATATTTTCTATATATTTAGCTGTGTTTTTCTTTAATATAAATTTATATAAATAATAAATCGCACTTATCATTACATCTACTGCAAATAAAGTCTTATTGAAATTAAACAAAAATAAAAACGCAAGTAAAAAAGCAAAAAGTTTTATTGCTTTTAAAAAAACATAGTCTATTTTTGAAGCAAATTCATTTAACACTTTCACATCTTCCCTTAAAATATATTCTCCTGAATTTGAATTATTTAACTTTGTTTTTACAAATTCAGAATAAAAAAGACCAATAAATTTATTTATCATATTTCTCACTCCTTAAATTATCGTCCAGTGTGAACTAACCCACTGCTTGAATTATTTTTTATTAACTTTAATTGAATGGTTGACAAAATATGATAGTTTTATTCAAAAAACAAAATGAAAAAGAACTTCTCATAATAAGACTTATAAAACTTAAAATAAAACCAAGGTAATAAGTCTTGATAGAAGTGAGATAAAAAATCTATGATTTTCGTAATCGAACTTCCCTACTTTGTTCGAAGTGCGAAAACATCCGTTTTCTATCATATGCACTTCTCATAATAATTTCTATATTCTATATAGCAAATAGTATTTATAATCTATTATAATAAAAAGCTGATGAAATTGTTTTCAAATTCGTTTGTTACTTTCACACTGCGTGTGAACGTAAATTCAAATAGAATCTTCCAAACAACCTTCATCAGCTTTTTATTATACATACATCAAAATATACTTCTCATAAAACATCTATCCAAGTGCTTTTTCAAGTTTTGATAGATGTTTTATAGGATAGTATCTTAGAAGTTCTCTAAATTGTTCTACTGTCAAATCCGTACTTGTTGTATATATCCTAATTTTTCCGTCCAAGTCTGCTTTTATAAAATCACTTTTTACTTTTTCAAAATCAACTGCCATTTTTTTACCTCCAAAATATATTTTAATAATATATTGCCCAAATGATATGAATTTTATTATAAAAAAGCTACCTTAAATTTAAGTTGCCTTAAAGAAAAGATAGCTTTTTTTATGAATAAATTATTATGATTTTACGTTTTTTACTTTTTTACTTGTTATTATTGTTGTTGTTTACCTGCTAATTGTTGTTCAGCCATTTCTACTAATTTCTTAGTCATATATCCACCAACATAACCATTTTCTCTTGAAGTAAGAGTTCCTTTATCCATTGAAGCGTAATTACTCATTCCTAATTCTCCAGCTATTTCAGCTTTCATTTGATTAAGGGCTTGTTTTGCTCCTGGAACTACAGTTGTATTTGTTCCTGATGATTGTACATTATTGTTCATTGGCATATTTACTACCTTCTTTCTTTTTTTATTTGTTTCTGTAGTAGTATTATGTGCAAAAGTTGAACTATAATTCGCTCAAAAAATCAGTAATTTTTTACAAATTATATAAAATCGAGCTTAAGTGACAATTTACTAAATATTTATACCAGCTAAATAGCCTGTAGAAAATGCAATTTGTAAATTGAATCCACCTGTATAACCGTCAACATCTATTACTTCACCTGAAAAATACATATTTTTAACAAGTTTTGATTCCATTGTGCTAGGATTTATTTCTTTTATTTTTATTCCTCCAGAAGTAACTATTGCTTCTTCTATAGGTCTTAACTTTGTAACA
>JAISUA010000096.1 GCA_031272305.1 Clostridioides sp. | reverse complement strand
ATCTTCTACTTTTGTGTAACCTAAAGTTTTGATTGGTTCTGTAAGAAGTATTTTTCTCTTATCTATATCTATTCCTTTTTGTTTTTTAAGTTGTTCTGCTACTTCTTTTGAAGTTATTGAACCAAAAAGTCGTCCACCTTCTCCAGCTTTTGTATATATATCAATAGTTACTTTTTCCATTTCTTTTCCAAGAATCAATGCTTCTTCATATTCCCTTTGAGTCTTTAATTCTTGTGATTTATTTTTTTCATTTAGTTCTTTGACTGCTACACTATCTGCTACTATTGCAAATTTCTTTGGAATCAAGAAATTTCTCGCGTAACCGTCACTTACTTCTTTCATTTCCCCTTTTTTGCCTGTTCCTTTAACGTCTTTTAGTAATATTACTTTCATTTTCTTCTTCCTCCAAGTATTCAATTATTATTTGCTCTACTTTGTCATAGGCTTCTTCTAAAGTCACATCTCTAAGCTGTGCTCCTGCAATATCTATATGTCCTCCACCGCCTAATTTTTCCATCATAACATGTACATTGATGCCTCCAAGCGATCTTGAACTGATAAACACCATATCATCTTTTTTACATAATACAAATGACGCTTCAACTTCTTTTATATTCAAAAGCTCATCTGCAACCTGTGCTATTATAACATTGATATTTTTTGTTTCTGTTTTGGCATAAGCTATGCAAATCCGATTATCAATAATCTTTGTACTCTCTATAGTCTGTGCTCTTACAAGAAAATCATTTACATCAGAATTGAAAATTTGTCTTACTTCCACTGTATCAGCACCAGATTTTCTCAAATATGATGCTGCTTCAAATGTCCTTACACCAGTTTTAAATGAGAAGTTCTTTGTATCCAAACAAATACCTGCAAGCAAACCTTCTGCCGTTAGTTTGTGTATATTGATATCTTCCTCAATGTACTGAACAAGTTCAGTGACAAGTTCTGATGTTGAAGATACATATATTTCGTGGAATAACAAAATACTATCATTGATAAATTCAACACCTCTTCTGTGATGATCTATCACCACTATTCTTTTGGAAATATTTAAAAGTTCTTCGCACTCAGTGTGATTAGGTCTGTGAGTATCTACTACAATCACAAGTGTATCTCTCGAACAATTATCAATAGCTTCTTCTTTTGAAATAAAAACATTGCTAAAATACTCAACACCTCTTAGTTTATCAAGGTAAATTCCTATAGCTTCATTACAATTATCCAAAACAATCTTTGCTTTTTTCTTTTGAGATTTACATATGTCAAAGAGACCTATCGCTGAACCTATAGAATCCATATCTGGATATTTGTGTCCCATAATATATATTTCTTCACTTTGCTTGATAATTTCTCTCAATGCATGACCTATAAGTCTTGATTTTACTTTAGTTTTCTTCTCAACTGCCTTTGATTTTCCTCCATAGAACTCAAACTTATCCTTTGTTTTGACAACTGCTTGATCTCCTCCTCTGCCTAGTGCTAAATCTAATGCACCTGTAGCAAGCTCAAGATTTTGTTTTTGCGAATCTCCCTCTACTCCCACTCCAACACTTACCGTCACTGGAAGTACATTCCCATGGTCTATGCTTCTAATCTTATCTAACATACTAAATTTTTCTTCTTGAAGTTTTAATAAGCTACATCTATTCATAATAACTATGAACTTGTCCCTCGCTGTTCTCTTAAGTGCACAAGATGTCTGTTTCTCAAGCTCAGCCAAGACCTTCTCTATTTCCATAGTTATAAGAGAACGTTTCTCCTCTTTTGCACTTTCCAATACTTGATCGTAGCCATCTACTTGTATTAAAAGTATCGCATTTTTTTCTTCATTGTATTGCTTTTCAATTGCTAGACGATCTGTATTATCCATCCAGTAAAGTATCATATAATACTTTGGATTTTTTTCTTTCTGTTCTTTGACAACATTATATAACACTGTGTAATTTCTATCTTTGTAAACCACTTCTTCACTCATTTGTTCTTTCTCATCAAGAACTTTTCTAAGACTAATATCACCTATCAAATCTTCAATATTTTTGTTAAAAATAACAGGAATATTAATCATATCATGAAATTTATTATTATACCATGTAATTGTACCGTCAAACTCAATAACGCACAAAGGAATCGGCAAATTTACTATGGCTTTTTTAGTAGTATCATCTGCAGTCAAATATAGACTTTCAATATATTCATTCCACTGTTTCGTTCTCAAAAGATTATGTCTCCAGTTATGAAAAAACAAACCAAATGATATTCCAAAACAAATCAAACCAATATAATTGTTAAAATATAAAAGCAAAAGACTGAGAGCACATATAAACGAAAAGTATATATATATTTCAGGAATTTTGATTTTATGAGAAGTTTTATTTTCCATACTTACCCTCCTATGCAGGTTTATTGCTTTGAAGACCTCTTAAATCAACTATATTGTCCGAAATCCCTATAATAGCTACTCCAAATACACCTAGCAGAAGCAAAGGAATCAACATCCAAAATATAGTCTTCTTTTTATTCTTAATGAACGCAATCAGATAATATATATAGACTGCTACACCTTGAATAAAGAATATACTTAGAAATATATATTCTAAATTTGTATAAAATATATCAGATTTTTCAAATCCAAGTTTTCCTAAAATATATACTACAATAACCATCAAAAATGCTGTAAAAACAGCTTTTTTTGGTAGATAGAAGTTTCTAAATTTACCAAACTCAAAATCTACCTTTAAAATTTTTCTCATAACGAACGAACTTAAAAAATACACTACTATTGCCCACAAAAATCCACTAACAACGAGTGCTGTAGACACTAAATTCATACACATTGTAGCAACTTCTTCTACAGAAATCTCTTTGAACACGCCAAGTTGCTCCATTATAGGAGTCTGCATTTCTAGATTGAGCATAGTAGTAAGTTGAGTATGAATATCTCCAAGTATATCTATATTGAATAACTTCATCTCAATAATAACTAAAAATATCATTCCTACGATATAATAAACTGCTCCCAAATATATCGGAGAAAATTGATTTGTTTCACCATTAATTGCACTAAATTTCATTTGTTTTCCAATAGCCATACCTGGAATAACAAACGCCAAAAATATATTTATAGTATAAAGTGTTCCCGTACAAAAGAAAAGAAATACCATCGTTATTATCGACGTAATAATCGTGTATCTATTATCAAATCCTACTATTATGTAAGGCACTACTACTAAAATACTTATTATATTGAAAAATGGTACATACATAATTCCAACAGCGAGAATTATCGCTAAAAATACCATTTTAAATATATTTCTAGGTTTTATATTATCTTCCATCTATACCTCCATTTACATACCTTTTAAAATTAAAATAATCTACTCTTTTGCATACTGTTTTTATAAATATTTATTTTATATATCGTTTTTATAAGCGTTTATTTTATATATTTTTTATTTATTATTTAACTTTTTAGTTTTGAAATATCTACTCTTTGTATATCTTAAATTATCTGTTGTTTATATGTCTTTTTAGATTTGATAAATCACCATACCATCTCTCAACACTATGGTCTTCATCTATTGCTATTTTTATTTTTTCGTTGACTTTTTTATCTACCTCTTTAAACTCTATTCCAAGTCTTTTCGCAAGTAAATAAGTAACCATAATTATATTCGCCAAAATGTCCTGTATCACTCCTTCAACAGGCTTCACACCTTTGAAAAGTACATTGAAGAGTTCACTTATGCTCATAAGCAATTCTGTTTTCATCCATTCGATGATCTTTACATTTTTGGTTATATCTAAATTTTTATCAACTCTCATCTTAAGACCCCCTTGAAACTAAATGTATTTTTATATGTACTTATCACTACTTAAAACAATCTCTAATATAATAAGTATGGAAAATTTTTTGTCTAACAATCCATCATTTTAATAATTCATTTGAAAGAATTCTTTATCTAAAATCTAATAATTGCATTAAGTTATCGTGTTTAAATAAAACAATTCGTATAGAATATTATATCACATATTGAAATTTATTACCTTATAAAATATCTTCTTATTTTTATTATAGGGACATAAATTTCAAAAACGACGACAATAAATTTACACAAGATATTTTCTATCATTCATTATCTTTGTTTTAGTATTTTTCTTCTGCTATCTTTCTTCTAATACCTTTCTTCTAATACCTTTCTTCTGCTATCTTTCTTCTAATACCTTTTCATTACTTTTAATATAAACAAAAGAAGCTGTTGTAACCACGATTAAAATCGCAATCTACAACAGCCTCTTTATTTATATTAATCTAATGTGTATGGTAATAGTGCTATATTTCTAGCTCTCTTTATAGCAACTGTTATTTCTCTTTGATGTTTAGCACAAGTTCCAGATATTCTTCTTGGAAGTATTTTGCCTCTATCAGTTATATATTTTTGCAATCTGTTTGCATTTTTGTAATCTATTTTAATATTTTTGTCTGCACAGAATTGGCAAACTCTTTTCTTTTTACGTCTTTTTTTATTTACCATTGTTTAAAGCCTCCTTTTCTTAAAATGGTATATCATCGTCATCAATAGCTTGGAATCCTTGAGGATCAAGTCCTGATGGTTCGAAAGTAGGTTCAAAATTTTGAGTATTATTTGAACTATTTACTCCTGATACACTTTTCTTGCTTTCCAAAGCTTGTACATTTCTAGCACTTATTTTGGTATAAGTCTTATTGTTTCCACTTTGGTCTTGATATCTGTCAACTCTAATTGATCCTTGAATCGCAACAAGTCTTCCTTTAGAAAGATAATTTGCACAAAATTCAGCTGGTTTTCCCATAATTTCTACAGGAATAAAATCTGTATCTCTTGTACCATCTTTCTTAGTGTAATCTCTATTGACCGCAATTGCAAATGTTGCAACTGGTGTTCCTGTCGCCGGAATATATCTCATTTCTGGATCTCTTGTCAATCTTCCGACTAAAACAACATTATTCATAAAACACCTCTCATCCGTTAACAATAACTATAATTTAAATAAAAAAGTATTTCTAAATTAGTCTTCAACTGCAACGATCATATGTCTTATTACGTTTTCACTGATCTTAAGGATTCTGTCTAATTCTTTTGGAATCTCAGTTTCAGCTTTGAAGTTTACTAATGTATAGAAACCTTCAGTGAATTTTTGAATTGGGTAAGCTAATTTCTTATTTCCCCAAGTGTCGATTTTACCAACTTCACCGTTTACTGAAATAACATCCTTAATTTTGTTTTGAGCTGCTTCTTTGACTTCATCAGCAAGATTTGGCTTTAAAACATAGATTAATTCATAATTTTTCATTCTTTTCACCTCCCTTTGGACTAACGGCTCATAATTGAGCAGAGAGAGAATGTGTTTACATTCTCTAATGAGTAAAACTCATACTTATATATTCTAACATTTGCTGTGACTTATGTCAATTGATTTTTTTATTTTTCATTATTTTTATAAATTGCAACATTAAATTGTCCACCTAAAATTTTCCTGATAAATAAAGCCACCTAATTGATAAATAGCCAAAATAAAAAAAACTATAAGTTAGTTTGTTTCCATTTTTCGCATATGATATTTAATTTGAACTAGCAACTATAAATTTTTACATTGTATCACATATTAAGATTTCTTTTAAGACCTTTATTGCATAATTTTGCTCAATAAAAAATGGACTTGTCGCTATTGTGATAAATTTAGCCTTTTTTATTAAATATCGAATGCTTTCCATTTTGTAACCATAATCTATATAGTCCATATCCTTTGAAAAAATATCCATATCTATATCCAAAACAAATTCTCCTTTTATTTCCTGAATTTTCGAAAATGTATATGTGCTATCAATTATGAATAGTTCACTGAAAATATTGTATTTCATTGCTGGTTGAATAAAACTTCCAACATTTAAAACTTCATTTGTATATCTAAAAACATCCTCTAAATTATCTATGTTCACATTGTAATCATTAGGTTGTCTTGTATCCTTGTGCTGGTCTACATGTACAAGCTTGCAACCTTTAGTAAACATATTTTCAGCTAAACCTTTATTCCAAAAATAGAACGCATGATTATGATTATCGAATATATATATTTTTTTCTCATTTAAATTGTATTCAACAAAATTTTTAAGTCCAAAACAAGCTATTTCTTTTTCTTTTGTACTTTCAACTTCTACTTCCTCTTCTAACACTTCATCAAATGCTATTTTATCTCCAACTTCTAGACAATCTAAATCGCCTTTGATGAGTTTCGCAACGTAAATTCTTTTGTTTTTTCTTTTTTCATAAGAAAAAACATTATTTCCTAAAGGTTTCTCAATATAAAAACCAACATATTTATCCATATTTTTTAATAATAACTCCCTTTTGATTATGAAAGTGATATTCCCCAACATCCACAAATGTTTGGTTTTATCGTTCCAAGCAATGTATTGTCATTACCTCTGATCACACTTATATCTCCAGAGGAATGATTTGCTACATAAATAATATTCTTCTTATCGTCGATAGCTATATCATAAGGTGCTACTCCAACTCTAAAATTTCTAATCAATTTATCATTTCTACAATCTAAAACTGAAATTGTTCCATCACTTGTATTTGATACATAAAGAAGGTTTGTGAATTTATTTAATTTCATAAATTGAGGTCTTTTCTCAACTGTTACCTCATCCAACATTTCATATGTGTTAAAATCTAAAATTGAAATAAAATTTGAATTCGAAGAATTATAGCCTACATAGATTTTCTTATATTTATTGCAAACTGCTATTCCTGAAGGATATGAACGAACTTTTATATATTTAATTACCTCATTTGTAATTCCATCGATTACAGTTATATTATCAGTTCCATTGTTAGAAACATATATTAAATTATTTTCTAGATCTATATCTATTTTTGATTGCACTGCACCTTCATTAGTAAATATTTTTTTAATAGGCTTGTTAGTTACTCCATCTATAGCACTTACGAATTTAGATCCACTATTTGCTACATATACAATATTTGTATTTGGATTTACTTTTATATAAAACGGATTAGCTCCGACATCTACACTCTCTATTATTTCTAAATTTTCCATATCAAATATACTTACAGTATTTAAAGCGATATTTGCTACATAAATTTTTCTAGTTTTTAAATTTACATCTATTCCTCTTGTATTTCTCGATGGTTGCAAATTACATATGTTTTTGTAGGTAAAATTATTATCCTTGTTTGTAAATTCTACATCTATAACACTCAAAGAATCCTTTGAGTCTTCAATTCCCATTCCTGTGACAAAAATTCTACTACATTCGCTTTTGCAATTATATTGTTTTGTTTTTTCTAAATCTATAAAATTTTGTTTTGTGTAAAATTGGCTTTGTTCTATATCGAATCTATTACTTGATAATTTATTAGAAAAATTTTTTTTGTAATCAATTTCTTTTTCCATCGATGTATCTTCCTTTCTCATAATTTAATCTTACATTATATTATGAAAAATACATCAATATGTTAATGATTTGTAGATATAATACTTGCTATAATACTTATTTAAAGATCTTCCATGGATATTTTTCCGGAGGGTTGGATTCAAATATCATTTTCTCTTTTGTAGTTGGATGTAGTATTTCAATTTTATGTGACCACAAAGCCAATTGTTCGCCAACTTTGGAGTTTTTCCCATATCTTTGGTCTCCAAAAAGAGTATGATTTCTTGAAGAGAACTGTACTCTGATTTGATGTGGTCTGCCTGTTTTCAAATCAATCTCAACTAAAGAAAATTTTCTTAAATTTTTATCTTCGATAGATTCCAAAACTTTATAACTCAACAAAGCATTTTTTGCGTCTTTGTGATTTTTATCCACAATATACACAGTATTTGTTTTTTTATTTTTATATAAATAATCTTCAAACTCACCATAATTTTTTTTGAAATTTCCATCTACTACTGCAAGATAAGTCTTTTTAAACGTCTTGTTTCTAACCTGTTCAGAAAGTCTTGACGCTGCCTTAGATGTTTTTGCAAAAATCATAACTCCTCCTACAGGTCTATCTAGCCTGTGTACAAGTCCTACAAAAACATTTCCAGGTTTATTATATTTTTCTTTCAAAAATAACTTGAGCAAAGTTATCATATCTTTATCTCCAGTTGAATCAGATTGCGAAAGTATATTGACAGGTTTCTCAACAACAATTATGTGATTGTCTTCATAAAGTACTTTTAACATTTTTTACTTTCCCATCTTCCAAATATTCCACAAGGAAGTATTTTTCCATCTCTGCTAGCTGGAATACCTACTTCTCCTCCGTAAATTTTACCACCGTTTATTTTTCTTCCAATAGTTGTTGTAAGAATATTTTCAAGGACTATTGAAGAAAATCCTGTTGTATATGAATTTATTAAGAAAAATAGTGGCTTATCTGATAAAACACCCATACAAAGATTCACAAAATCAAATAGCTTGTCTTCAATTTGCCACACTTCTCCTTTTGGTCCTCTTCCATAAGAAGGTGGATCCATTATGATTGCATCGTATTTTCTTCCTCTTCTTATTTCTCTCTGTACGAATTTCTCTACATCATCTACAATAAATCTTACTGTTTGATGAGTCAAACCAGATAATTCGATATTTTCTTTAGCCCAATTTACCATACCTTTTGCTGCGTCGACATGGCAAACTTCTGCTCCTGCATATGCACAAGCAACTGTCGCACCACCTGTGTAAGCAAATAAATTTAATACTCTTATAGGTCTTTTTGCATTTTTAATTTTATCAATCATCCAATCCCAATTTGCAGCTTGTTCTGGAAATAATCCTGTATGCTTGAATCCTGTAGGCTTTATTCTAAATTTCAAATCTTTATAATTTATAGTCCACTCTTGAGGATATTTCTTTTTGTGTTCCCACTCTCCTCCACCTTTGCTACTTCTGTGATAATGTCCATGTGGATTTTTCCACAAAGACCATTCTTTTTCTATAGGCCATATAACTTGAGGATCTGGACGTCTTAAAATATAATCTCCCCATTTCTCAAGTTTCTCACCATTGCCCATATCAATCAACTCATAATCTTCCCATTTATCTGCAAGTAATAACATTTTTTCTCCTTATATTTCATATTGTATTTATTTCTCTTTTTCTCTGTATTGATTTTTCATTGTGTTTATTTTTCATTTTCTCTGTATTGATTTTTTATTGTATTTATTTTTTCTTTCCTCTATATTGATTTTTCATTAGATAAAAATTTTATCAATAACATATCTATTCTTAACACTTATTGTATACTTTTTCTATTGGTTTAAAATTTATATTTAGTTCATAATTTTTTCTAACAAAATCCACTGCATTACAACTCATATTTTTTCTCAATTCGTCGTTTTCTATAAGTTTTTTTACAGCTTCTTTTATTTCGATAGCATTTTTCGGTTCAACAAGCAACCCAGTCACTCCATCGTTCATTGATTCTGGATGACCACCTACATTTGTGACGATAACAGGAGTTCCACAAGCTTGAGATTCTATCGAAGCCACTCCAAATCCTTCCCAAAGCGAAGGAAAAACCGACACATCAAAAGACGAAAATGTACTAGCTACTTTTTCAAAAGGTACTCTTCCTAAAAATTCAACATCGTTTCCTAATCCAAGCTCTTTTGCATAATTTTCAAGACTTTCTCTAGCAGTTCCGCTTCCACCAATCTTTAATTTTATATTTTTGTAGCCTTCTTTTTTCAAAAGAGCAAACGCTTCTATAAGATATTCTATTCCATATTTTTTTTCAAGACTTTTTATAACTCCAATAACAAAATCCTTTTTCTTGTAATTTTCTTCTTCGAAATATTTTTTATTGTAACTATTTTCTTGTTGTATATTTTTGTAAAATTCACTTACTTTATAACTATTTTCTTTTTGAATATCTTCAGTGAGTTCGTTCATTTTGTAACTATCTTTTTTTTGAATATCTTCAGTGAGTTCATTCATTTTGTAACTATCTTTTTTTTGAATCTCTTCAGTAAAGCAACTTTCATTATACTTATTTTTTTCTTCACTTGGCTTAAATATCTCTAAATCAACACCTAAATACACAGGTTGAATATATTTAGATGTATATTTTCTTCCTTCTCTTGCCATGTCTTTGCTATTGGCAAAAATATAATCAGACTTCTTAAAATTATACTTAATTATGTTTTTCTGTATAAATCCTCCTTTAGGAAAATCATATATATCAGAACCCCAAATCGTAATCATATACGGATGAAATCCACTTAACGCACCTAGCAAACCATAGCTACTAGCATACTGCGAATGTAAAATATCTGGCTTGATTTTTTTAATCAAACGTTTCACTTTACTAAGTTGACCAATATAACCCAACTTATTTATTATTTTTTTGTTTTTATTCTTCTCAACGTCTACCCCTAAATCATATACCTTTACACCATCTATTTTTCCACCATTTAAGGAAATAACTGATACATCGTAACCATGATCGCGAAAATAAACACATGACTTTTGAGTGTGAGAATTAGAAGCATCTGCTAAATAACAAATTTTTTTCATAATCTACTCCATTTTAATTAGTAATACAAATCTCGTTATCTATTTCTGTTCTTTATTTCTGTTATCTATTACTGTTGTGATTTCTGGATTCATTGGAGCTCTTCCAAGTGAATAATACTCAAGCCCTTCATTTTTTGCTTCTACTAAATCATAACAGTTTCTTCCGTCGAAAATTAACGGTCTTTTCATCAATTCTCTGTATTTTTTTAGCTCAAAATTCTTCACATCTTCCCATTCTGTCATGATAAAACAAGCTTCTGCATCTTTTATTACATCTTCTATAGAATCAGAATACTTGATTGAATCACCAAATATCTTTTGTACATTTTTTATTCCAACAGGATCATACGCATAAATATCTGCTTCATCTTCAAGAAGATATTTTATATTAGAAATAGAAGGTGCTTCTCTTATATCATCAGTTCCTGGTTTAAAAGTAAGACCTAATATTGCAATCTTCTTACCTTCAAAGCTCTCAAAATATTCAGCTGCCTTTTTTATAAGTTTCAATTTTTGATTTTCATTTACTTCTATAGCAGCCTTTACAGTTTTAAGTTCATATCCTTTAAATTGTGCAAGCCAGTGAAGAGCCTTTGTGTCTTTCGGAAAACATGAGCCTCCATATCCTATACCTGCTTTTAAAAATTTATTTCCTATTCTTTTGTCATAGCTCATTCCAAGTGCAACTTCTTCTATATCTGCACCGACAATTTCACACAAATTTGCTATATCATTCATAAATGATATTTTAAGTGCTAAGAAATCATTAGATGCGTATTTTATCATCTCTGCACTGTTTCTATTTGTGATAAGTATAGGCTGATCGAAATTTTTATATATCTCTTGAAGTATCTCCTTAGCCCATTCACTTTCAACTCCGCACACTATTCTGTATCCATGAAGCATATCTTTTACAGCTGTTCCTTGTGATAGAAATTCTGGATTTGATGCTATCTCTACTCTAATATTTTTATCTATCAAATGTTCTTTTATTAATTTTTCTATTTTTTCATTAGTTCCCATTGGAACAGTTGATTTTATAACAACAAGTACATCTTTTGTAATGCACTCTGTTATTTGCATAGCTACATCTTTTATAGCATCCAAATTAGCTGAACCATCTGTTTTCTCAGGTGTTCCTACTGCAATAATTATCACATCTGAATCTTTGTATGCACTCTTATAATCTGTAGTATAGTCGATTCTTCCTTTTTGATAATTTTTTTGCATCAATTCTTCTAAGCCTTCTTCAAAAATTGGACAAATTCCTTTTTTCATAAGATTGACTTTTTCTTCATCGACATCTACACACATGATATTTTCGTTTCCGTTTTCTGCAAGACATACCCCTGTTACAAGTCCTACATAACCCGTTCCAGCAACAGCAATCTTCAATATTATTCCTCCCTCCAAAATAAAAACTATCTTTTCTATTAAAAATTTCTCATTTAACAAAATTTATTCATTTAATTTTCTTTTTTAATTCTTTTCTTTATTGCATTGTACGCATAAAAACAAAATACATAGATACTCTTTGGTAAACTCAATTTTTCTATATTTCTATAAGTGTTCCAAGTTCTCTTTATCGCTTTTAATTTATTACTTGAAATTGAATTTCCTACAAGTCTATAGTCTACAAGATCCTCATATATTCCATATGCGTATTTTTCTTTTTTAAGTAATTTGAGCCAAGTAGCTGTATCTTGACCTCTCCTTACATATGGCATCTCAAATTCGCCAAATATATCCTTATCTATAACAACAGTCGAACACCCTATTATAGTATTTTTAAGTAAATTTTCATAATCGATCTTCTTAGGTGCTCTAGCAACTTTATTTGTTCTAGTTCCGTCTTCCTTCATATATCTATAAGACGTAAATGTAAATCCAATATTTTCTTTTAACATATAATTTACTTGAGTTTCAAGTTTTTTGCTATTCCATAAGTCGTCACTATCAACAAACGCAACAAATCTTCCTTCTGCATTCTTAAGACCAACATTTCTTGAAACAGCAGCTCCTGAATTTTTTTCTAATTGAATAAATTTTATTCTAGAGTCGTGTTTTTGATAATCCTTAATAATTTCCACAGAATTATCACTTGAACAATCATCAACCAATAAAAGTTGCCAATTTGTATATGTTTGTTTTTGAATCGACTCTATTGTTTCTGATAAAAACTTTCCTGAATTATAGACAGGAGTAATTATCGATACTAAAGGTTTATTCATATTTTCCTCTCCTTATATAGCAACTCTAAGTTTAATCTTTCACTTGATCTTTCTGCTTAGTATATTTAAAATATCCAAATGGAAACATTAAGATATACAAAAATTTTTTAAACAATCCATCTATCTCACAAAAAAAACTGCTTTCAGATAGTAGTGAATACCTTGCAAGATTTATATAATTCTTAATCCACATATATGGATATCTATCCAAAGGATATGTCCCATTATTTAATAGATTTAAATATTCAAATGCTCTCCCTTTAAGTAAAGTTTTTTTAAAAACATTTTTAGTAAGCCCATCATTTCTATACTCTATTTGAGTAAGTGGAACATTTGAAATGAATACTTTATATTTTTTAGACATCTCATGCCAAACTACACTCTCTGGCAGAAATTTTATCCCTTCTCTTTCTGGAAATGGATATTTTTTCAAAACATCAGTAACCCATGCTATAGCTCTATCGCCCTTTGCATTGTATTTATAATATATATCTGAAAATGGCAGAGGTCCTTTTTCCTCAGAAATTAATGTACCTGTTCTCTCACCTTTCGAATTTACACAAGCTCCAACAATTCCGTTATAGCCAAACTTATCGCTATTTGAATCTAACTTCACTCTATCTATAACTTTTTTATTATTTATACAATCAACAGCCGCACATTTAGAATCTCTAGAAATCAATTTTTCTCCTTTTTTTATTGAATTCCAATACTCTACAATAAAATTTATTGCTCCTTGTAATATTAAATCATCACTATCTACAATAAAGAACAATTCTCCTTTTGCTTCTTTGACTCCTACATTTATCGCTGTATGTTTTCCACCATTTTCTTTGTAAATATATCTTATATTTATTTCGTTTTCTTTGATAAATTCTTCGACTAATTCTTTCGTATTATCTGTACTTCCATCATCGACAATCAACCATTCAAATTCACTTAAATAATCTATTTGTTTATCGTTTAATGAATCCATTTTGGCATTCGAATTACTAGAATCCGATGTTTTTTCTTTGAATAATAATGATTTTTTGCATTCATTTTGAAGTTTTTTATTATTTTTTATACTTTCGTATAAATTTCTAAGTAAATATCCTCTATTATATGTAGGAGTGAAAATAGTAATCTTATATTCTTTCATAATCTTACACCCCTAACTTTTTTTGATACCATTTATAGCATAATTAACGAAATAGTAAATCGCTTTATGCAAAGGTATTTTTTCAATATTTCTATATATATTCCAAGTCCATTTAGCTGCTTTGATTTTATTTCCACTCAACGATTTACTTGATTTTCTATAATAAGCTAGACTTTTATCTATTCCATAAGCATTGTAGCCTCTTTTCAAAATAGCTAGCCACAACACATAATCTTCATGAGGAACACCTTCAAGTTTTATTTCAAAATCTAATTTTTCTTTATCAATAAGGACAGTAAGAGAACCTATTACATTTCCTTTTAGTAATTTCTTGTACTGTGTCATTTGTGGTGCTTTTATAATTTTGTTTAGAGCGTTGCTATTTTCATCAATAAGCTCATAAGATGTAAAACAAATAACCGCTCCAGTTTCATTCATAAAATTTATCTGTTCGTTTAATTTTTCTTCTTTCCAAATATCATCGCTATCCAAAAAAGCTATATATCTTCCTTTTGCAGTTTTAAGTGCTATATTTCTAGCGTGCGAAACACCTTTGTTAGAATCAACTTTGATATATACTATCCTTTCATCGATATCTGCGTATTTTTTTACTATTTCTGGCGAATTATCATTAGAACAATCATCTACAATAATCATTTCCCAATTTTTGTACGTTTGATTAAGTACCGATTTTATAGTATCTTCAACATATCTTTCTGCATTATACATAGGTGTTATAATTGATACCAAATCCATAGATTACTCCTTTCTGAGATTATACTATCTTATATATAATATTAAATATTCTTTCGCAATTTTTTCCATCCTGAAATTTTATATACTTGGCTTTTTCTTTCATCTGATTATCGCTAATCTTAAAGTCTAGCTCTATTATTTTAATCAGATTTTGAATTGCCTCTCTACTATTATACGACAAATATCCAAACATTTCTTTATTTAAATCAATATAAGAACCAACTTTTTCACTGTATTCTTCAATATCAAATTGATAAAATAAAATTGGCTTATTCATCAAAAGAAAATCTATCGCAGTAGAGGAATAATCCGTAATATTCAAATCAGCTTTTTTTATTTCTTCACCTAAATCTGTATCCTTATCTAAAAAAATAATTCTTTTTCCTGTGATATTCTTTTTAATGTCATCCAAAAATTCGTGCATAAGATGATGCATAAAAATTTTGATATAAACATTTTTTTCTTCTAACAAATTGTTCAACTTCTCATCGTTAAGAAGTTCCATAGTATTTTTGAAGTAATCTGTATTTGCAAAATCTCCATCACTGAATTTTATCCAATCTCTCCAAGTTGGAGTATATAATATCACTCTTTCTTTTATTTCATCTGAATTAAAATTATTTGATTTCTTTTCGTTATTTTTTACTTCATCTGAATTAGAATTATTCGATTCCTTTTCGTTATTTTTTATCTCATCTGATTTTATACTTGAAACAAGATTGTCATATCTAGCTATTCCTGTAATATATACTGACTCATCGCTCATTCCCCAAATATCAGTCATAATATGTTTCTCAAATTCAGAACCAGCTGTCACTATATTATAGCTTTTTAATAGCTTGTCTATTATTTTTTCAAGTTTTGGATTCATAGGTTTTCTCTTTTTGAAACTTATAGTTCCATGATTCAAGAATACCTTTGTCACTCTTTTATGGAAATAATTCAAAACTGGCACAGCAAAATTATATGGAGCAATATCTGCAGAAGGAGAATGAGAAAAAATAATTACTTTAGCATTATAATAATATAAATAATTTTTTAAACTTCCTTTTACGATTTTTTTTCCTGGAATCACATTAAAAAATGGATTGTCTAATTTTGCAACCCAATAAATTTCAATTTCTTTATGATTTGAAAGTATATATTCATACAATTCTTTTGCATTGTCGTTGTATATTTCTCCAGAATGACCTCCTATAAGCCATATGTTTTTTTCTTTAAACTTATATTTTGTAAATGGATATATTATTGTTGCAAACATCATATTTAGAAGTGATTTGATTTTATCCATTTTTTATCCACCTTCCTTAAATTCTTTGTATAAATATGAATTTTTCATTACTAATTTGAAATTTCATTCAAACAAGTAGAATATTTTTTTATAAAATCATTATTTCTTATATCCAAAAAATCCTGCCATTCTACCTTTTATAGAAGCAGTATGATAATCTCTGTCTTTATTAAGCACTATTGCTCCAATATTTCTTGTAATTTTGTACAAGAAGTGTTTACTGAACTTTATATTTTTTCTATATACTATCTCTTTTTTACACAAAGCTCCAAAACCTTTTCCATAACTATAATCTCTTTTATACTTTTCTTTTGATTTAGAATGTTTTTTTGCTGGATGAAAAATAACATCCTGTGCAAAATATCTTCCCTTGTATCCTCTACTCAATAATTCAAGCATATAGTCAACTTCTTCTCCTGAACCATACTCTGTCCCTACTCCAAGCATTTCATCAAACTTCAAATACTTTCTATCTTGAAATTTTATAAATATAGTAATCGACAAAACAGTCGAAAATATATTTCCACTATTTATATCTGTGTCTGATTCACGCATTTTTACAAAAGAATCTATTAAATTCTTATCCTTGCAATTGCAACTATAAAAATTATACTCTTTATTTTCACTCAAAAAATCAACAACTTTTTTTAAAGTGTCAACATCATATTCACAATCATCATCTGGAAAGGCCACTATATCTCCTGTCGCATGTTCTATTCCTATATTTCTATTGTGACTCAAACCTTTTTTATTTGATTTGATATATTTTATTTTAAACTTATCTTCAAAATTTTTAATAATATCACTCAACCTATCATCTTCATTTTGGTCGACGACAATAAGTTCAAAATCTTTGTATGTTTGATATTCTAAACTTTTCATAAACATATTTACTTCTTCCACTCTACTTAGCGTAGGCATCACAAGCGAAACAAACATATTCTTATCTCCTTACAATTTATTTTTAATCATCGTGCTTGTTTTTAATATTTTTGCGATATTTTTTTAATATATTTATACTAAATTTCTCATTCCACATTTTTTAATTAGTTCTTTTTATATTTTCCAACTATTTCTTTCCATTTTTTATTCTACCTTCTTTCTACCTTCTTGAGAGCAAATCTTTTATACTGAATCTATTTTTGTCAATATCGATTAAATGTTTTATAAGTATTATAATAGTAAAATTAAATGCAACTTCAAATATAATATTTTCAGCAAATGAATATATCAAAAATATCATCGCAATAGCAATATATTTATAATTATTTTCTTTGACGAAAATATCTATTCCAAAATAATATATAACAACAAATAAAACAAGTGCAATTAATCCCATAACTGCGACTATATATATATATGAACTATCAAGTGGGAAAGTCGACTTTATAGAAGCATCAAATTTATTTCCAAACAAAGTGAATAAAGATCCATTTTCAGAAATATATTTATTCCAGAATTTCGGTCTAGAAGATAACATTTTGTTAAATAGCACGTTGCTTGCAAATATTTTTGCTATCAATACAGATATCGCTGTTAAAATTAATGGTGTAAATTTGCTGACTTCAAGAATTATTTTTTTCAATGTCTTCTTAGATGTCTTTTCGCAAAACTTTAGGATTTCTACAAAGAAAAGTCCAAAAATCATAGTCATAAAACCTGTTCTACTCATAGTAATGATGTATATAAATATTGTCGTAGCAAATAGCACAATTCTATCGATCCAATTGTAGCTATCATATCTAAGAAAAATATATCCTGTAAGTATCGGAAGTGCTACTATATACATAGTATTTGGATTACCAAAGCCAAATGTATCTCTAAGAACATATTGATTATCTACAAGTCTATAGCTAGCAGCACCAGCTTGTGTAAGTTCAGGATAGAAACAAGAAAATATCATACAAGCAATTACAAAAACAGCTGTTATAATCATATATATTTTTGTTACTTTTGAGTCTTCTATTCCTGATATTGCACTAGCTAAAAGTGCAATGAAAAGTATCGAACCTTCCTTTGTCAATACATATAAAACTCCTGATATCGCCAGGAAAATTATCTCAAACTTATTGTAGTTCTTTTTTAATAAAAATATAATCAATAGTAAAACTGCAGATAAATAAAATAATTTTGGCATAATAGATAAGACAGGTGAATCCTCTGACAAAATTAAAATTGAATATCTTCTCACAAAGATAACAATAAGAGTTATATAAAAAAGTATTTCTCTAAAAATGCCTCCACTTATTGTATTTTTATTATTATAATTAAACTTAACCGAATTCACCATTTTATCACCTCATCAATATAGATCTTTTATATCTATTTTTTAAATTTTATCTTACTAGTTATTTTATTTTTTTCATCATATTTTTAAAATTATTCTTTTACCATCTTTTTTAAACTTATAATTGTATTGTTTATTTCATTATTTTGTTAGTTTTTTCAAGCTTACGATTGTGTTGTACCCAAAAATCTTGATACACTTCCACAATTTATTTAAGCCTTTCATGTGCTTACTTTCAAGAAAATAATCTCTTTTCTTAATCCAACTTTTCGACCACCAATGTATTCCAAAAGTATTGTCAGTAATCATTTCATATTTGAATTCCTCTTTATAACTAAAAGGATAAAAATACTCTTTATTAAAAATATGAATTCCATCATTATAAAAAGTTTCATTGTATTCTTCATTTTCAAATTCAATGCTATATTTCGTATCTAGAATATGAGTCATAACCTTAGGTAAAGTGTATACATCTGATTCCATAATATCCTTATCGTAAAAATCTAAAACATCCTTTGCAAATGGATGTCCTTTTTCACAACAGATAATACCTGCACTCTTAAATTTGCCATCATCTTCATAACCACAGATATATCTATCCTCTTTTAAAATTGGCGTAATATCTTTTATTATCTGCATATCTGTGTCTAGATATATTCCTCCATATTCATATAGAACCTTATACCTCATATAATCAGAAATAAAAGCCCATAATTTTTTTTTATAGCATACTTCTAAGAATTTTTTACCTTTTATTTCTTTTTCTATATCAAAATTTTTTTCGTTCCATTCTATTATTTCGTAGTCAGGTAATTTTTCACGCCACGAATTTATACAGATGTTTACTAGATTGCTCTTTTCTCCACCAATCCAAACATAATGAATTTTTTTCGGTATCAAATTATACTCCTCCAAAATTTCTTTTAATATAGTTTTATACATATATTTTTTTATATATATTTTTTTATATATATTTTTTATATAGTGCTATCTTTTTTTATATAGTGCTATCTTTTTTATATATGTTTTTTATATAGTGCTATCTTTTTTATATATGTTTCTATCTTTTCAAAAGTTTTTTCTT
>JAISUA010000060.1 GCA_031272305.1 Clostridioides sp. | reverse complement strand
TTATAGCTCAGCTGGGAGAGCACCTGCCTTACAAGCAGGGGGTCACAGGTTCGAGCCCTGTTAGTCCCACCATGCGGCTTGGTAGTTCAGTTGGTTAGAATGCCAGCCTGTCACGCTGGAGGTCGAGGGTTCGAGCCCCTTCCAAGTCGCCAAGTTTTGTATTTTAAAATATTTATGGTTGGGCATATAAATTGTAAAGTTTATATATTTTTATTAATAATTTTGATATAGATATATGCTGGTGTGGCTCAACGGTAGAGCAGCTGACTTGTAATCAGCAGGTTGTAGGTTCGATTCCTATCACCAGCTTCATTTGGAGGATTTCCCGAGTGGCCAAAGGGGGCAGACTGTAAATCTGTTAGCATCGCTTTCCGTGGTTCGAATCCACGATCCTCCACCATAATAAAAATATATTTGATATAAATAAAAAATGCGGGTGTAGCTCAATGGTAGAGTTCTGGCCTTCCAAGCCAGCTGTGAGGGTTCGATCCCCTTCACCCGCTCCAGGAAAATTAAATTTCAAGTTTATTAGTGGGACTATAGCTCAGCTGGGAGAGCACCTGCCTTACAAGCAGGGGGTCACAGGTTCGAGCCCTGTTAGTCCCATCAATTATTTGGCTTGGTAGTTCAGTTGGTTAGAATGCCAGCCTGTCACGCTGGAGGTCGAGGGTTCGAGCCCCTTCCAAGTCGCCAAATAATTGCGGGAATAGTTCAGTGGTAGAGCGCAACCTTGCCAAGGTTGAAGTCGCGAGTTCGAATCTCGTTTCCCGCTCCAAAATATTATGGGTGCATAGCTCAGCTGGATAGAGCAACGCCCTTCTAAGGCGTGTGTCCGGGGTTCGAATCCCTGTGCACTCATTAAATATATAGAATTAATAGAGACACTCTATTTATGTTTTTTATAAGAAGACGAAGTAGAGTGTTTTTTATTGTGGATTTTTAATTTCTTGAATTGCAAAGTCTTATAAATATGAAATTACAGATATAAATTACAAACCTAAATTGCAAATATAAATTACAGATATAAATTACAAATATATAGATAAGATTCATTGCTTGTAATAAAAGAGTTAACATGGCATAAAGACTTTCATGAAATTATCTTCGATAAAAGGTCGAAAGTCTAATTAAAAGTGAGACGGAAAAGTATTGATTTTCGTAGTTGAACTTCAATACTTAGTTCGAAATTCTGAATGGTTGCTTTCAATTGTAATGAAATTTTTATAATAAAGTAGTTTAGAACTATATTATATCTAGATTGCTAAGATGATAAATATTGCTAAGGAATAAATACTGCAAGCTAATAAATACTGCAAGCTAATAAATACTGCCAAGATAAAAAATATTGTTAAAATGACAAATAAATTCAATATATCAGATAGAAAATATTGTTAAGATAACAAATAAATTCAATATATCAGATAGAAAATGTTGTGTAAGTACTAAATAGTATTTACCTAAACTATAGATAAAAAATAATTTATATTCAAATAAGAAATCAGATAGGGAAATATTTATTAAGATAAATATTATAAATCAAAAATATTATATAAAAGTTAAATTTTAAATTATTATTAAATTATAATTTAGAAAATTAATATTTATAGAATATAAAACAATAAAATTTAAGATATAAATTACAAATTAAATTAAAAAATAAATAAAAAATTTTAATGATTAATGAACAATATTTTTGTATAAAAAATTTATTTTGAATATTTAAGAATATTTCTTTTCAAATATAAAAATACATGATATAATTAGTAAGTAATCTGAATTTAATTTTAAAAAACATATTTTTGACATTAAAGAGATGGTGTCAAAAAATTTTTGTGCAAACGTTTGCATAGATTATGCAAAGAATTTTTTTTTAATCTCTATATAAAATTTAAAAAAATATTTTATCTGAATTTAAAACTTTAAGGTTAAAAAGTTGAAAGCGGAAAAATTATAATTTTAATCTATAAATGCCTAATAGGTAAAGTTGTACAGTATAGTAAAAAAACTTAGACAAAAAATACACTATAATTGAACGAATTAACAAAGATTTATGTGCCATGTACATATACTTGGCCTTAAAATAAAATTTTAATCCTTGTAGTTTTTATAAGAACAAAATATAGAGTATTCTCGCTGCCCTGAGAACTCTATATTTTTTTGCGTAATCTTAGTAGGATTTTGTGCGATTTTACGAAGTTAAGAACCTTAAGAATTTAGATAAAAAATATAAATCATACTTTAATTATTAAAATAAAATAAGTAAAAAAGTATTTTATATTAGTATATTATTTGTAATTAGTAAAAAAATATATATTATAAATTGGATTTAATAATATTTTTGTAGTATCCTGTAAAAATATATGATATACTAATAATTATTGTGACCTACATATTGTATATATTATGATATAATTTTATTATGAGATTAGATCTTATTTAAGTGATGATAAGTCTTATTATATACAATTAAAAAATCACTAATAATTTAATAAAGATATATAAATACTATAAATAAAAATTATAAAATGTAATAGAGAGGGTAAGAAAATGACTAGAAATAAATCTGTTTTAAAATGGGTAGATGAAATGAAAGACCTATTAAAACCAGAGAACATTATGTGGATCGATGGAACGGAAGAACAACTTGAAAATTTAAGAAAAATTGCTTGTTCAACAGGTGAATTGATCAAATTAAACGAAGAAAAATTGCCAGGATGTTATCTTCATAGATCGGCTGTAAACGATGTCGCTCGTGTAGAAGACAGAACTTTTATTTGTTCTAAAAAAGAAGAGGATGCTGGTCCAACAAATCATTGGAGAGAACCTCAAGATACTTACAATATGCTTTTTGCTATTGCAAAGGATAGTTACAAAGGAAAGACAATGTATGTTATACCATATTCTATGGGTCCAGTAGGATCTCATTTTTCAAGAATAGGTGTTGAAGTTACAGATTCTATTTACGTTGTGCTTAATATGGCTATTATGGCTAGAATAGGCGACAAAGTTTGGGATGCACTAGGAGATAGCGATTTTTGGGTTAAAGGACTTCATGCTTCTTGCGATGTAGATCCAGAAAGAAGATATATTTGTCATTTTCCAGAAGATAATTACATTATCAGCGTAAACTCTTGTTATGGTGGAAATGTTTTGCTAGGTAAAAAATGTTTTGCTCTAAGAATGGCATCTTGTCAAGGTCGTGATAATCAATGGATGGCAGAACATATGTTGATATTAGGAATAGAAAAACCAAATGGAGAAATAAAATATATAGCAGCAGCATTCCCATCTGCTTGTGGAAAAACAAACTTATCAATGATGATACCTCCAAAAATGTATACAGATAAAGGGTACAAAATTTGGTGTGTAGGCGATGATATTGCTTGGATGAGACAAGGAAAAGACGGAAGACTATATGCAATCAACGCTGAAAATGGATTCTTTGGTGTTGCTCCAGGAACAAATATGAAATCAAATAAAAATGCTACATTATCAGCACAAAAAGATACTATATTTACAAATGTAGCTCTTAATTTAGATGATAATACAGTATGGTGGGAAAGAATGGATAAGAATCCTCCAGAAAATGCAATCAACTGGAAGGGTGAACCTTGGAATGGAAAAGAATCTAGCGAAAAAGGAGCTCATCCAAACAGTAG
>JAISUA010000014.1 GCA_031272305.1 Clostridioides sp. | reverse complement strand
TAAATTCTTCTATTCTTGTATCTAAGTTGGCTTTGTCTACAAATATTATTGGAGTGTTTTCGATACCTGCTTTTGCACTGATTGATACTGCATCTGCTGGTGCATATCCTCCTACAATATAAGCTTTGTCTATATTTTTATCTCCAGACACTTCTTTTGCAACTTCTATAGATGTTTCGTATCTATCTTTTCCTGCGATTCTGTTGACTTTTAGACCTGCTTTTTCTAAATCTTTCACGACATCAGAAGATACTACATTTTCTCCACCGATTATTGTGATATTCTTTGCACCAAGTCTTTTGATTTCAGCAGATGTGACATTAGGAATATCACCTTTCTTTGTCAAAAGTACTGGAGCGTCTTGTTTTGTTGAAAGTGGAGATGCTACAAGTGCATCTGCATAGGCGTCACCACTTGTGATGATTACGTTGTCAGCCTTGTTCCAACCGTCTTGAGATATTTTGACTGCTGTTTCGTATCTGTCTGCTCCTGCAAGTATCTTTGCTGTGTCTACTTTTTCTGTAGTAGAATCAGCAATTCCACTTGAATTATTTCCATCACTTGAACTATCTCCTCCGCTTGGACTATGACGCTTTACTTTTATTCGTGCAAGATTACTTACTATTGTTGTTTGTATATTATTATTTATTGTATTTGTATTTGTTATTTCTACATAGTAATATTTTGGACCAAGAGTACTAGTAGATGGTGTATAACTAGAATCTGTTGCATCTTTTATTAAAGTACCATCTTCAGTTGAGTTTTTATCGTTTTCGTACCATTGATAAGTAACTTCTTCATTTTCATTTATATCTTCTATAGCTACATTCAAAGGTTCAGCAACACTTTCCTTGTAATATTCAGCACTTTTTGGCTGAGTAGTTATAACAGGTGTTTGTACATTTTCTATAGCGTATTTTGCTTTTTTTACAACTTCTTTTAATTCCTCTACCTTATTGTCAATTTGTTCTTGTTCTTCTTGTAATTTTATACTTGTAAGCAACTCATTTGCTTCATCATATGCTTTTTTCAGCTGTGTGTACTTAAGAAGTTGATCTCTATCCTGTGAAGAGTTTATCTCTGCTATTTCCTTCAACAATTCTCCACTGTTTGCACAAGGAGTCGTATTTGGAGTTCTTTCATCTAAATACGGTATTGCTAAATCAGTATTACCTCCAGTAAAACTAAATTGACATCTAAATACGTCTCCATTATTAGGTTTTGTAGAGCTCATAGGTTTTATTTTAAGAGTATAACTATCGTAATTAGTATAACTACGATCAGCTGGCATAGAATTGTTTACTGAATATATCCAACTTGTTCCACTTCTATAATCATTCGCACATAAACAATCACTATAATCAGCTTTAAGCATACCTCCTTTTGCACTTCCTAACGGTTTTTCATTTCCATTTTTAACTGTCAATTTGCTTTTTGAACCTATAATATCTAATATTTTTTGGTCTATATTAAACGTAGAAGGATTTGTAAATACATTTGGATCTTTCAATCTTATACCTACAACATCTCTTAATGTAGTGCTATATTTATCACCATAAGAAACATCAACGTTGTTAGTACCCAAAAATCTAAATATAAGTCTAATATAATTATCATCTCCTATATAAAGAGGTACTTTATAAGGCTCCTTCAAAAATCCTTTTCCAAGAACATTTGCATCTACAGACATTATTACATATCCTTCTTGATGAGTCGGATCTATCCATGTGTTGACACCATCATCTATATTTGATTGTTCTACAGTACTTGCTAACTTATCTCTCGCTTGATCTACCTTATCCTGATCTTCTTTTACTGTTATGCTTGTAAGAATATCATTTGCTTCATCATATGCCTCCTTGACAGCTTCATTAGAAAGTAACACTTCCTTGTTTGATGAAGAGTTGATATTTGCTACTTGCTCTAAAAGTTTTGAATAATCCGCAGATTCAAATGGCGAACTTGATTTACCTTTTAATCCTAAATCTGGAAATGTGGAATTATTGTAATAACGTGTTCCTCGTGTACTTGTACTAAATTGCAATCTCAAAACAGCATCGCCTTCGATTTCTTTTACAATGTCTTTCCACACCTCTTCCTCATTAGCTTCAGCTTCAACATCTACTTTTACCTTAGATGGTTCAGAATATGATGACATGGTACCACCATTAAATTCATAATATGGTACTTGATTGTTAACTGTATAAGCCCAACCTGTTGTCGTATCTGTACTTGAATCCACACAGTCACCTGTTCCTAACCACTCATCGTCATTAGCTTTTAAAGTGTAATCTGGATCCAACGCTACTAAATTGTCCGATACTATTGAAGGTAATTTAAAATTACTTAGATCTTTAAAATCATCAACTTGATCACCTTCTAATTTTATAGTATTTAGAAATACCATAGAGCTGTAATTTGTATCATTGTAATAATTGCCTCCATCTATATTTGCGTTACCTAAAAATCTAAATATGAGTCTTCCGTAATCATCACCATAATAATAAGGTACTCTCACTGGTTCTCTTATAAATCCCATTCCCAAGACATTTGCATCTACAGACATTGTTACCCAGCCTTCTGGAACGGTCGCTTTGTTCAACCAATCGTTTTCCCGTGTACTTGATTCTCCTTCTGCAAATACATAGCTAGTATTTGGCAAAAGCATACTCATAGCAACTATTACTGTAATACCCCCCCCTTAACAGTTTTCTCCAGAATCTAACCATACAATAACCTCCCTTTTCTTTACTCAGCGATCACAAACTAATTAAAAGAATAGACGTAAAATAAAGATATCTATTTTTTAGATATAAGTTTGTTTGACAACTCACTATATACAAGTTTTATCACTGAATTATATATTTTTGTATTTACTATATCAGTATATCACCTTTTTATCCATTTGTATACAATTTTATTATTTTTTTATCATATAAAATAATTCTATAAAAAAGTCCTAAAATAATTCTATAAAAAAAGTCCTAAGACTTCTGATTCATCTTAGGACTTTTTTATTTTTATTTTTGTTTCATTTTGATATTCTAGTTAATAAAAGTAAACTTGTTTTTATATCGAATAACTCTTTTATATCTTAAATAACAGCAAACTTATTTATTTATATTGAACAACTCTTTTATATAGTCAATAAAACTTTTTTTATTTTCATTATTGCTACTATTTTCATTGCTAGTCATAGCTTTATTAGTTGTTGCTTTATCATTATTTTCTATTTCATGTCTGAATAATTTCCCTAAGCTTACTGATGTTTCAGGAGAATTTTCATCGCTTAAGTCTAAATTTGCACTAGCTGTTTTAGATGATGTTATTTGTTCAATAATATTATCGAATCTTTGAGATATTTTAACTGCTGTTTCGTATCTATCTTCTCCACCTATTCTCTCTATAGAAGAAGGCATCTTTCTTATCTCATTCTCAACTTGTTTAGATACTGCAGATAATCCTCCACCAATGATAACTTTCGATGTTTTGTTTAATCTCAATATATTTTTCGTAAAGTCATTTAAGTTATCTGTCTGTGTAAGAAGTATACCACTATTATTTAATGCTGCAAGAGATGTGATTGTCAATGCATCTGGAAAATCGTCTCCCCTTACAACCACTGACTTAGAAGTATTTCTTGTAATTTCTGTTACTTTTTTGCTTATTTCTGCAGCTGTCTCGTATCTATCTTCTCCACCGATTCTATCTACTTTGCTTATTCCTAAATATTTTCGTAAATTATGTTCTACATTTTGAGATACTGCTTCATATCTTCCAGCTATAGTGACTTTATTTATATCCCAATCCTTCAACGCTTTCGTTGTATATCCTTCAAGATCATCAGTTGGAGTAAGTAGAATAGGTGTTCTATTTTGTATTGCTAGAGGTGATATAGTCATAGCATCAGGAAAATTTGTTCCTACAACAAGATTTACTGCTTTTTTATTTCCTGATATTTTTCTTACTTGTTCACCTATAATTTTTGCTGTTTCATATCTATCTTCTCCACCTAATCTAGTGACCTTGTATGCTTTTAATTTGTTAACTACATTTCTAGATACTGCTTCCGGACCTCCTAGGACTATTATTTCATCTGGATCGATCCTTTTTATTTCATTCATTGTGACATTATCAATTGACTCTGTTTTTGTAAGCAATATTTGGCACTGTCTTTCATTTGCAAGTACAGAACCTGCAAGTACATCTGTATATCTTTCTCCACATCCAAGGATGACTGTCTTAAATTCTCCTCCAGAAACACCTTCTTCGTCTGGATCTTTTTTTGCATCGTTCTTAAATTCTATGCTAGCTTTTGAACCTCCTGCTCCTCCATTAGCATATATTTTGTTTGCAAAAGGAGAACTAATTACATTTGATAAAATCAAACTTATCATTACGAGCATTCTTATATTTTTTCTAAGTTTCATCCGATCTCCCCCATCTGAATAATATTCCTATAGATTTTTTCCGTTCTTCACAACATTTTTTATATATTTGCAACTTTTTGTTCTTCTTTGTCTTTTTTCTTCTTTTTCCATACAAAGAATAGTATGATTAGTAATACTAACACTGCTCCTGCTAATAGATATATCCAAGTGTAATCTTCTATATCTACGTCAGATTTGTTAAATTGACTAGCTTCAGCTGATGTTATTTCAAATTCTTTGTTAAATTCCCATTTGTATTTACCTGATGTAGCTATTAGGTGCATGTTGTATTTACCAGCTCTGAATTTTTCTCCATTAAGTCTTGTCATATAGTTGAAGTTTGTGTTTGGAGCTACCTGCATATCTTTGTCATTAGAAGATAGAAGAATCTTCTTAGAACTATCATCTATTCTTGTCACCTCTGTTTTGACAGATAGATTGCTTATATAAGTAGGTGTATAGTTTTGCAAATTAGAGAATATAATATTCCTAGAATTGAATTGGCCTGCTTTTACAGAGTTAAGCAACATATCAGGTTCAACTGCTGCTTGATCTTCATGTAGTACAAGACCTATAACATAAGAATATTTATTTTTTATACTTACTCCTTCACTAGCTCCTTTTGAATCTTTGTCTTTTTGTTGAAGAGTGATACCCCCTGCTACTACTCCCTTAAATTGTTCTGCAGGTACGTTTATGTGTATCTTAAGTCTATATTCACTATTTGCCTTTACAACGACTTCTTTATCTGTAGTCGCTATTTCTGCCATATCGTACTTAAGAGATTTATCCTTAGGGATATCGTTTTGATTGTATTCTACTACACCTATATTATTTGTCTTAGCTGAGTTGATGCTTGGCATCACTGTAAGATCATTTGGTGTGTCATTTGTAAGAAGTACTTCTATATCTTGCTTATCATTTGGTTTGACTAGCAAATCATAGTATGTTTTCGATTTATCGAGTTGATTTGCTGGTATGATAGACTTCACTGAGAAATTCATACCTGTAGCACTGATGTTTGAGACTGGTATCGCTAATACAAACATCAAAGTAGCGATAGCTGTTGTTATATTTTTGAAAATATTTTTTCTTGTATAATTCATTTTAGTTCCTCTTTCTATAATATTTTGATTTTGATTTCATTTTAGAATTTTGGAGCAAATAGAGAAGCTGATAAATAAAATCAGAGATTTTTTATCTAACTTTTCTCAAGACTTATATTACCCATAATTTCTTAGTGAAAACTAAATTTTCGTTTAAAAATGAAAATTCACGTTCGAGCTAAGCATGAATGCTCAGTATTTCTTAGTGAAACCTAAACTTTCGTTTAAAAATGAAAATTTAGGTTCGAACTAAGCATGAATGCTCAGTAAGGAAAATTAGAAATTTTCTATATCACTTTTTCTAGACTTTTGTATTTTTATCAAAAATAAATTTCTGAAAGTCTTTTTCACTCTTTTAAACTTTTATATTTTTATCTAAGATAAATTCCTGAAAGTCTTTTTCACTTTTCTAGACTTTTAGATTTTTTATCTAAGATAAATTCCTGAAAGTCTTTTTCACTCTTTTAAACTTTTAGATTTTTTATCTAAGATAAATTTCTGAAAGTCTTCTTTATAGAAGTTAAGTCTTGTATGTATATGTACTTGACAGGGGAAATATACTTTTCCCTCTGTCAATTATAAAAAATTCATCATTGGTTGTATTATTATCTTAGATCCTAGTTAGGTGTATTTGTGATAGTCCAAGTTAAAGTAGTTTCATATGATCCTTTTGAAGGAGTATCACCTATTGTAAGTTTAACACCTTTGTAGTTGTAGTTGTTAGCTTCATTTCCGTTTTTACTATCAATTGCTCCGTATACATTCATAAATGTACCTCTTCCTAGACCAGTTTTTCCTGTCATAACCTTCTTTGTTTGACCTGGTTCTATAGTGAAACCATCTTTTGTTAAATCAGCACCTGTGTAATTTTTATTGACACCAGTTGCATTGTTTAATTCTGCTTTTACATCTCCAAAAGCGATTGTTGTACCAGTAAGTTGTTTAGGATCTTGAGGATCACTATTATCTTCAAATCCCATAGCATTTTGGCTAACTTGCAATTTCCATCCATCTAGTTCTGCATCTGAACGGCTATCACCAACTTGTATAGAAAGTGGTCTTATAACATCTTTATTTTCAACTTTCGCTTTCATCGGTTTTGCATAGTAATCTCCTGTTGCTGCATTTTCATGTTCACCGAATTTCAAGTTTGGAACATAAAGTATACGTAGAGCACCTGTAGTTTCTCCACCGCCTGGTTCATCTGGATCTGGTGTGATTGGCTTAGTTGGATCATCTGGATCTCCTGGTTCTTGTTTGTCAGCTTTGAATGATATTGTACCTTTAGTAGTTGTGTTATCATTTGTAGTAGCAGCGAATGATGCAAGCACTGTTCCACTAGCCATTACTAAAGACAACGCCATCCCCAATACCATTTTACTTAATTTCTTTGAATGCATTAAAAAACATCTCCTTCATAATATATTTTTTTGATTTTTATAATTTATTTAACGGACTGTACAAAATGTTAGACCTTAGTTGAGTTATGATAATTTTTTGAATGTACGCCCATAAAATACATAATTAATAATATTTTAATTTTTTATATTTGATTCACTCTTAAAAGTGATAAACTATCTTATTAGTTAGAAGGTGTATCTGATAATTGCCAAGTAATTTCGCAATCGTACTCACCTTTTAAATTTTGTCTACCTGTTGATTTTTGTACGAACAAGCAAAGTCCTTTTTTACCTATTTTCCATTCAGATGAAAGGTCTTTTTCTACTTGCGTTCCATTGTTTCCTTTTTTCACTACAGTGTTAAATCCTACAGTTGATATTTCTATTCTGTTTGCAGTTTTGTCACTTATGTTAAAGTTGTCGTAATAGAACAACCTCGCATTTTCCAAAGTTTTTGACTTATCGTCTTTACTAGTAAACTCATTGCTAAGTTTGGCTTCTAAGTCCCAATCAGTTTTCTGAGTTCTTTCATCTATGACAGCTAGTTTATCCTTTGTCACATCTCTTGTGTCGTCTTCCCATATATACCAATCAGCTGAATTATCAGTTGTAAATCGACTATCAAATGAAATCACTGAAGGAACTTTTAGTTCCATATTCTCATCATCAACTATTATCACTGTAGCTATATAATCTTGTAATTTTCTATCTGTATCTCTAGTAGTATTGTTGTTGTTTGTATTCATACTAGAGTGACTATCTTTATGTTGTATTTTCTCTACATTAGTAGCACTTTCAACTTGTTTGTTACCTAGAACATCTTCTAAAAATATTTGTACTTTTGCACCTTTATAGAATGAAAGGATAAAATCATAATATGGTTTAGGTAACTCGAAAGTTCCATCAGCCTTGACAGTAGTCTCTATTGCATTAAATCCACTATCCATTGCAACCTGCGAACCTCCTGTTTCTTGGCTCACTGTGTACCATACTTTTGCACCAGGTTCACAGCCACTTCCTCTGATAACTTTAGTATCTACTTTTATAGGTTCTACCTTGTACTTATCTACAGGTTCTGGAGGAGTAGCATCTATCACCTTTGCCAATTCTCCTTGAAGATGATTGTTATCCTTGTCTAATGCAGGTGTTCCATCTTTATTATATACTTCAAACGAAATCTCATTTTCTTTTTCTAGAAAACCATTTGTGCCAAAGTCAAAGATTAATTTTCCATTCGAGTCGTTTTTAGCTTCTGCTATAAATTTGTGCAAATTGTCGAACAATTTTACTGTATAATCCCCTGCGTCAATATTTGCCAAGCCACCTCCGATATAATCAAGTCCATCTGGATAATCTTCTGGTTCTGTTATATCAAGTGCTTTTGTATGACCATCTAATGTTGCGTATGCTTTTGTATCTGCATCTGTTATATCTCTATCTAGTGAAAGTTCTAAACTTCCTTCTGTCTTAAAACCAGTGGTTATTCTTTGTTGTTTGCTAAGCTTAAAAGTACTTATCTTCGAAAATTTATTCGGATATTGAGGATTGTACGGAGAATCTGTTGCATTAGGAGCATCTCTATCAGTGTCTGATGTCTTTACATCTAGATCGTCTCCACTTCTCCCTTTAAAGTTCAATATACTCACATGACCTAGATTCTTATCGTATATCTTGTCATATTTTGATGGCATACTCCAACCTACTACATCTGTATCTGTAAATTTAACATCCCAATCTGACCCAGTATAGAACTGCATATTAGGATCTATATATATAGCAGGATGAGTAGTATCATAAAGATTACAAATATCAAAGAATCTCGGAGCATCTAGTAGCACCTGCGGACTTGAATTTCCTCCATATCCGTTATCTGATGTCAAAATAATTGCACTGTATGGTTCACTTTTAAATACATCAGCTCCAGCTCCATTGTCCATCCCATTAGCAATCGTAGAAATAAGATGTATCTCTGAGTCTTTCTTTGCTTCAAACTTTTCTTGCGCATCTAATCGAAGTATAGGCCCATAATTTCTAGCATAGAAAATTGCGTCTTCCTCTATAGTTACATTTCTATATTTGTCTGCTATTATCGGTTCTTGAGATGTAGAACTTCCTCCTGTACTTCCATGTTGCATTCCTGTGTCATTCATTATTTTCACAGTAGAACCTGATTGTATTGTCAAATTACCTTTAAGTGTATTATCATAGTAATTACTCTCACAACAATCGTAAAAGAAACGGAATACTGTTATTTTGTTTTGTTCATGCACTCTTCCAAAATAATTACACCCTTTTACAAATGTTATATTTCCTGCTTGAACATTTTCATCTAAAGTTTCAAGTTTACACTCTCCATAAAATGTTACATCGGAATAAAATGCATTCGCCAGACGATAACAATACTGAATTCCATTAGATTTCGAAGAAAGTTTACCTGCTTTTAGATTTCCAAATTCAAAGTTCCAAGTCTTTGTATTAAGTGGAGTGAAGTCATTCACTTCATGACCATAAGAATCTGAAACCCAAGATAAAGTATTTTTCGGAATCCAAGTTGTATCATTGTTAAATTCAGGTCCTACAAAAGCTCCTGTATACGTTGCATACACTATATCAGATTGTGTCTTCACAAGTTCCAAGTTTTGTAGCTGAAACGTCTTTTCAGGTTCGCCAAAAGCCACATTGTAGTCATTTCCTTTATTGTTCG
>JAISUA010000265.1 GCA_031272305.1 Clostridioides sp. | reverse complement strand
AAACTTTATTTAGGTGGACAAATAAACAAAGAATTTAAATGCCACATTATAAAAGATGGTGAAGTAATTAATATTGGTAAAAGAAATCTTAAATTCTTAGCTACACCTTATTTACATTGGGTAGATACAATGTTTACTTATGTTGAAGAAGATCAACTATTATTCACTTGTGATGCATTTGGAACTCATTACGCATCTACTGATGTTGATGCTGTAGACGGCGAAGACTATAAAGAATCTGTCAAATTTTATTTCGATTGTATAGTTAAGCCTTTCTCTAAGTATGTTTTGAATGCTATAGATAAAGTAGTTGATTTAGGACTTAAATTTGATACAATTTTAACATCACATGGACCTATTTTATCAAAAAATCCTAATTATAATATAGAAAAATACCTTGAATGGTCAAATGAAAATATTTCTTTTGTAAATCAAAATAAGGCCTCTATTTTTTACTTATCAGCATATACAAACACAAAACAGATGGCACTTACAATGGAAGATTATCTAAAAAATCAAGGTCTGAAAGCACAAAGCTACGATTTAGAAAAATTAGAACTTCATGAACTTCATGATATTATAGTTTCTTCTAAAGTTCTACTTTTAGGTTCACCTACTATCAACAAATCCATGGTCAAACCTCTATGGGATTTATTCTCAATAATCGATCCTATACTTAATCACGGAAAAATTGCAGGTGTGTTTGGTTCATTTGGTTGGAGTGGTGAAGGTATAACAATCGCACATAATCTGGTTAAATCTATGAATTTCAAAACACCAGTAGAACCTCTTAAAAAGAAATTCACCCCTAGTACCATTACTTTTGAAGACTGCGAAGAATTTGCCCATGCTTTTGTAGAATTCTTAAAATAATTAAAAAATCTAAGTATGCTTATACTTATAAATATATCAACTGAGAAATTAAATTATCTTTAAAATAAATACGAAACACATAAAATTTAAAATAAATATGAAACATAAAAAATCGCTGTATATGTAATTTTTACAGCGATTTTTTATATCTTTTATATAATTAGCTATATACTTTATATAATCATCCTTTTTATCTAATTCGTAATTATATTATATAAATAAAGTTGATAACATATTAAAAAAATTTCTAATATATTCGAAATACTAAATTTAAAACTTTGTTTCAAATTGTAATGTAAAATAAAAAAATAAAATAAATATACTACAATAAATACATTCAACTATTTTGCAGTTTTTCTACAATCTTTATTTTTTAGTTCATAAAATAATAAAATCACACATATCAATAATAAATTTTCATATAGCATAGCAAAAATACCAGGACTATCCCTAAATTGAAGCTTTCCATACAAATATATAACATATCCTGACAAGCTTCCAACCATTGTTAAAAATGGTGCAAACCATAATTTTATATAAAACATTATAAATATAATTGAAAACACTTCTGCTAAATAAAAATATCTATCGTGCATATAAGGAAGCAACCAAGGTATACCTAATGTAAAAAGCAACGCAAAAATCGAAATTATTTTCTTGTTTAATTTATTTCTAAACACAATAGCCACTATAAATAATGCTACAGTCCATACAAAAGCTAAAATAGGAAGAAAAGGTCTTAATCTTTCTAATATATACATATTAGGCATAATTGAAAACAGACTTGCTGCGTTATATGTTAATCGATCATTATATTCTCCAGCTTGTGATATATATATTGTCAAAACTCTACGCAAAGGCCACCCTATCAAGCATACTGGTATAATCGATAAAATATACGGAACTACTAACAAAAATAAATGTCTAAATTTTATTTTCTTATTTAATAAAAAAACAAATAAAATTGGTAAGTAAAACACAGTTTGCAATTTAAACGCAAATGCAATTCCTGCCATCAATACACTCCTAGCTGATTTTCCATCAAGTGCAAACATAAACGACAACACACAAAATGATGTGTAAATAGAATCACATTGACACCACTTTGCAGAATTAAGCCAAAAAGTAGGGAATAATACAGTGACAAAAAAACCTATTAGACCTATTATTGTTGAATTTTTTCTTCCTATATTGAATATTGCAAACGCTGTTACAAATTCAAAAAATATCGATACTAATTTTATTGAATATAACTCAAAATTTTTAGGTAGCATAGAAATTATATACAATATGTATATATACAACGGTGGGTAGTCTCCTTTATAACTATTGAATCCTTCCGTAAATGATGTCCCTCTAAAATTTTTTACCCATTCTCTTAAAAATATCAGATAATCACTGGATTCATAACTCAAAAAACGTATTCTTATACATATCCCAATAACAGCAATCATTGCTAAACAAATAACTGTTTTTGTATCTACTTTCCTTGATTTATTTAAATCATTTCTTCCATTTGTAGAATAATTATTTGATTTTGTAGATAAACTCATTTTTGCCATAATTTCATCCCCATTTATTTTATAAATTAATACTAAAAATTTATTTAAGTGCATCTGATACAATTTTTATCAAGTCGCTTGCATTTTTATCAAATGCAATGATTATCTTTAGATAATCTTTTGCTCTGCTTATTGCTAGATTTATCTTATTCAAATCACCAACAAAATCATTTATTATATATTCGTGTTCCTTATTTGCTATAACATGATTATAAAATAATTCTAGCTCACAAAAGATAACTACTTTATATTCCAAACTTTTTAAAGAATAAATATTTGATATAGTCACTCCATTTTTCACGTTCAAATTCGTCAAATTCTCATCTGCATAAATATATGGAATAGAAGCCGATTCAAAATTTTTACTAAGTGAATATTGAAAATAAAGTGTACTTCCATTTTTCATTTTTTTCTTTGAATATGGATATATTACAAGTATGTCTTCATATTTCATTCCTGAATTCTTTACAAGATTCTCAATCTCCCAAATTATAGAACTTATTTGGTCATCAATATCTGACACCTTTATTATCTCAACTGAACCTTCAGAACTTCTCATAGAAGTACTTTTTTCAAAATAATCTTCTTTTATATTAGAATTAAGTCCCTTCAAGAAATTATTTGAAATATCACAGAAGTTGTTTATATAATTACATATATTTTTTGAATGGCGATAGTTTTTATCTATGGTCATGATGCTATCATAATCGAAAGTAGTATCTGCTTTTTTAAAAGCATTCACACTTTGAGATATATTCAAGTTGTCACATCTGAATACATTGAAAATATGTTTTGTCTTATATAGAAATTTTGAGATAAATTTTAAATCCTCTCTTCTTAAATTTTCTGCCTCATCTATAAAAATACCCTTATAAATATGTTTATTTTTTATGATATTGTCTGCTTGCTTGACTATATTGTCAAACACTTTTATATATTCATATTTCAATTTATTATAATTAACTATCAAACCATACTTTTTCGCCAATTTAAAAACAAATCCACTAACTGTATTTATCTCTATATTGCAATTCTCAATATTTTCTACATACAGTATATCTAATAATTGAATAAGTTGATTACAAGATTTCTTGCTCTGAGTAAGAATCAAAAATTTATGATGAGGATATATTTTTGAAAGTTTTATAGCTCTAGATAAAAGCATTGTAGATTTACCTGTTCCTGATGCTCCATTTATCAAATGTTTGCCATATTTTATTGAATCTATCCAAGTTATTTGTTCTTCTTCCATCATAGAAGATGTATATTTATGATTATCATCAAAAAAAGTTATTTTCTTAAAATCACCTTTCTTTGCGTCATCATTTATAACGTAATATTCTGCACAGACATTCATAATAAATAAATTTAATAATACTTCATCATTTTTTTCTTTTAGATATTCATCTAAGTTGAAGTTATTTTCCAAAATTTGTTCAAACTTATTTTTATCTATTATATTATCTTTTATAAAATCTTTAAAATTAGAATCAGATTCTATATCAACATATGGCATTATAAACACATAATTGAATTTTATATCTTGGTGATGAGCTTTCATTTTTTTACAAAGCAATGTGTATTCTTCAAACATTACTTCCATAAGCTCTTCTTCCAAAATCGAAAATAACTCTTCAGGTGTATCAACCAATTTTACAAATACTATTGCTCCTTCTTTGATATATAGAAAATCAGTATTTATACCTTTGAAAGGAGTTACTTTTGGAATAATTTTGAAACTATTATCTGAACTGCAATTTTTATTGATATTGTTGTAGAATTTTTTTTCTTGTTCTTTTAATTTTAAGGCTTCTAATTCTGAATCAATGTATTTATATCTATTCATAAAAAACACCCCTTCTTTAAGCAAATCCCTATACTTACAAACATACTGCTTTTATAAATAATTTTTTATTTATGTAAAACAAAAGCCACAATGAATCTACTTTTATAAATTGTGACTTTTAATTTTTTGTTCTATTTAAACTTTCTTATTTCATTTAAGCTTTTTGTTTTATTTAAGCTTTTTATTTCATTTAAGCTTTTTGTTTTATTTAAGCTTTTTGTTTTATTTAAGCTTTTTGTTTTATTTAAGCTTTTTGTTTTATTTAAATATCAATATATTTATTTTTGTAATAATTTTATCTATTACATATCTATAATAGAAAATAGATTTGATTTATTTAGCGTACTCAATTGCTCTTGTTTCTCTTATAATACTTACTTTGATTTGTCCTGGATATTCAAGTTCTTCTTCAATACGTTTTGTTATTTCCCTTGCAAGCAAACGCATCTCTTCATCGTTTACATTTTCTGGTTTAACAACAATTCTTATTTCTCTACCTGCTTGAATTGCATATGATTTGTCAACACCTTCATATGAATTTGAAATTTCTTCAAGCTTTTCAAGACGTTTGATATATGCTTCAAGTGTTTCTCTTCTTGCTCCTGGTCTTGCTGCCGAAACAGCATCAGCAGCAGTTACAAGTACTGCTTCAATACTTTGAGGTTCAAAATCTCCATGATGAGTGCTCATTGCATGAATTACTTCTTTAGACTCTTTGTATCTTCTAAGTAAATCCATACCAATCTCAACATGAGTTCCTTCCATTTCGTAGTCAACCGCTTTCCCTATATCGTGAAGTAATCCTGCTCTCTTTGCAAGCCTTGCATCTACACCAAGTTCTGAAGCCATTATTCCTGCTAAATTAGAAACTTCCATAGAATGTTTCAAAACATTTTGTCCATAACTTGTTCTGTAGTTCAATCTTCCTAGAAGTCTTACAAGTTCTGGATGTAATCCGTGAACACCTGTTTCAAATGCAGCTTGTTCACCGTACTCTTTGATTATTATATCCACTTCTTTTTTAGCTTTTTCAACCATTTCTTCAATTCTTGCTGGATGTATTCTTCCATCTGCAATAAGTTTTTCAAGTGCTATTCTTGCTATTTCCCTTCTTATTGGATCAAATCCAGATAAAATAACAGCTTCAGGAGTATCATCAATTATCAAATCTATTCCTGTTAGAGTTTCGATTGTTCTTATGTTTCTACCTTCTCTACCTATTATTCTACCTTTCATCTCATCATTAGGTAAAGTTACAACAGTCACAGTAGTTTCAGCAACATGGTCAGCAGCACATTTTTGTATAGCATATCCAATTATTTCTCTTGCTTTCTTTTCTGCTTCTTCTTTAGCTTGAGTTTCAACTTCTTTTATCATTAGAGACATATCACGTCTTACATCTCTTTCTGCATTAGACATAATGACTTTTCTAGCATCCTCTGTAGAAATACCTGAAATATTTTCAAGTTTAGTAAGTTGTTGAACTTTGATTTCTTCTATTTCTTCTTCTTTCTGAGTTGCAACCTTCAATTTTTCTGTCAAAGTCGATTCTTTTTTCTCTAAATTTTGAAGTTTTTTATCCAAAACTTCTTCTTTTTGAATAACTCTTTTTTCATATTTTTTAACTTCAGTTCTTCTTTCTTTATTTTCTCTTTCAGCCTCTGTTCTCCACTTATGAATTTCTTCTTTAGCTTCTAAAAGTTTCTCTTTTCTAACTGTTTCTGAATCTTTGCCAGCTTTATCTAGAATTTCTTTTGCTAAAGTTTCAGCTTGTCCAATTTTTCTTTCAGATATATTTTTTCTGGTCATATAACCAGCTCCAATACCAATAATTGCACATATAATACCTGTTAATATTAAGTAAATTCCTATGACCATCCACCTCCTTTTTGTCTATTTGTTTTTATCATGCTTTCTTTCTAATTAATTTAAATATTATCAATCAAAATAATTATTATTTATATTAATTGCTAAAAAATATCTTTCCATCTTTAATTTTATAATCTTTTATGATGTATGTCAAGTTGCTTGTAAAATCAATCTGTGTTTTTGCAAGCGAAAAAACATTCTCTAATACATTATTCCAAATTACCCCATGAAATCAATCCGTGTTTTTGCAAATGAAAAACTATTCTCTAGTGCATTATTCCAAATTATCCTATAAAATCAATCCGTGTTTTTGCAAATGAAAAACCATAGAATCTATTTTTTTCACGATTGAATCAAAATTTATTCTATGGTTTCCATTAAATAAACATATAAAAGCAATTATATTTCGAAAAATTTTATTCAAAAATTTCTTCTATTTTGTCTAATTCTTCTAGTTCTTCTGATTCATCTTCCATTTCTTCTAATTCATTTTCAAAACCTTCGTTCATAATTTCATCAAAAGTTTTTAATTTGCTCTTTTCTTCATCTTTCTCTTCTTTAGGATTTGCTTCTGCTTCTCTTGTCTTTTGCATAATCTCCTCAAGAAGATCTGAATCTTTTTCTAAGTATTGTTTAACTTTTTCTTCACCTTGTCCAAATTTGATATCTTCATAACTAAACCAAGAACCTGATTTCTTTATTATATCAGCATCTATTGCAAGTGTTATAAGCTCTCCAATTCTTGATATTCCTTCGCCATACATTATATTGAATGTAGCTGTTTTAAAAGGTGGTGCAACTTTATTTTTTACGACCTTAACTTCAGTAGTATTTCCTATAACGTCATCTTTAACTTTGATTTGAGTTCTTCTTCTTACATCTATTCTAACAGTTGCATAGAATTTAAGTGCACGACCACCAGTTGTTGTTTCATTGTAACCATATCCACCAATGTTTTCTCTCAATTGGTTGATAAAAATAGCAACACAGTTGAATCTTTTTATCTTACCTGTTAATTTTCTAAGTGCTTGTGACATAAGTCTTGCTTGAAGTCCCATATGAGAATCACCCATATCTCCTTCAATCTCAGCTTTTGGAACAAGTGCTGCGACAGAGTCTATTACAACTATATCTATAGCTCCACTTCCTATAAGTGCTTCAGCTATTTCAAGAGCTTGTTCTCCATTATCTGGTTGAGAAATTATTAAATTATCTGTGTCTACTCCAAGTTTTTTTGCGTAAGAAGGATCAAGTGCATGTTCAGCATCTATAAATGCAGCTATTCCTCCTGCTTTTTGTGCTTCTGCTATACAATGAAGTGATACAGTTGTCTTTCCTGAAGATTCTGGTCCATATATTTCAGCTATTCTTCCTCTTGGAAGACCTCCTACGCCTAATGCCTTATCTAGACCTATTGAGCCTGTAGAAATTACGTCAATGTCCATTTTTGTAGTTTCTCCTAGCTTCATAACGGCACCTTTTCCATAATCTTTCTGAATTTCTTTCATAGCCTTAGCCAAAGCCTCTTGCTTTTCTTTGGCATCTTTTATAGGCTCTCTAATTTCATCCTTTTTTGGTTTTTTATCTTTAGCCATGTTGCTCCCCTTTCATCTTTGACAAAATCATTTATATTATAGCATTATATTACTCTATTTATATAGTTATTGTCATATTTTTATTTTTTTAAACATAATTTTATATTTAAGATTATATTTTTATGTTTTTTAACTATTTTCTGTATTATCATTTTTAAATTTATAGTTTAAGACTTATAAGAACTTGAAATAAAATCAAGGTAATAAGTCTTGAAAAAACTGAGATAGAAAATCTTTGATTTTCGTTATCGAAGTTTCTTACTTGATTCGAAGTGCGAAAACATTCATTTTCTATCATATGCACTTCTTATAATAGTTTTTATCACTTACATATTCAAATGGTTAGCTACTTACTTTTCATAAACAACTCTTTGTTCTTATATAGATATTCCCATCCTGAATACAAAGTCAGTACTACAGCTACTATCAATAGACAATTCCCACCAAATAACAATAAATTGTTTTCGTACTGCTTTCCAATTAAAATCACTATTATTGAAACCATCTGTGAAATTGTTTTTAATTTTCCACTTCCACCCGCTGCTATCACTTTCCCATCTGCAGCTGCGATTGCTCTTAGAATACTTACTGTAAGCTCCCTTGACACTATTATTATGACCATCCAAGGTGCGACTAGATTTACCTGAATCATACAAATAAGTATAGATAACACCAAAAGTTTATCAGCAAGTGGATCCATAAATTTTCCAAAATCAGTGATCAAATTGTATTTCCTTGCTATATGACCATCTAAAGCATCTGTTATAGATGCAATTACAAACACTACACAAGAAAAAATATATTTATTTGGAAAATCTAACATAAATAAAATTACTAATATAGGAATCAAAAAAATTCTAAATAAAGTTAATTTATTTGGTAAATTCATATCTCTTTCCTTTCAAAATCATACATTTTCTATCTAATTTCTTGCAATACTTTCTTCCTTTTTAATTTTCTAGCTCTTCTTTTGTTACAAGAACTTTTCTAGGTTTACTTCCTTCACTAGGTCCTACTATTCCTCTTTCTTCCATTGATTCTATAAGCCTTGCTGCTCTATTGAACCCTATCTTGAATCTTCTTTGTAACATAGAAGCTGAAGCATGTTCACTTTCGACTACAAGTTTTATAGCTTCTGGAAGGAATTCATCCTCATTTTCATCTTTCTTAGTAGATATTTTCGAAATAGTTTCGATTACATCATTCTCATAATGAACTTCTTGATTTACTTGTGCCTTCACAAAATCAATCACTCTTTCTGACTCTTCTTCCGAAATAAACGCTCCTTGTATTCTCTTAGGTTTTGCAGAACCTATAGGATAGAAAAGCATATCTCCTTTTCCAAGAAGTTTCTCTGCTCCACCCATATCGAGAATCGTTCTTGAATCTGTTTGCGATGATACAGCAAATGCAATTCTTGAAGGAATATTCGCTTTGATTACACCTGTTATGACATCTACAGATGGTCTTTGAGTAGCTACAATAAGGTGCATACCTGCTGCTCTAGCCATTTGTGCAAGTCTACATATATAATCTTCTACATCCTTTGCTCCAGATGCCATCATCAAATCTGCAAGTTCGTCTATTATGATAACTATCTTAGGAAGCACTTCAAGACTTTGTTGTCTTGCCTTATCATTGTAACTAGTAATGTCCTTTACTTGATTTTCTGCAAACAACTTGTATCTTTTATTCATCTCAATTACAGCCCAATTCAAAGCATTTGCTGCTTTCTTTGGTTCTGTCACAACAGGCACAAGAAGATGAGGTATATTATTATAATTTGCAAGCTCAACTACTTTTGGATCTATCAATACAAGTTTTACTTCGTCCGGATTTGCCTTGTAAAGTATCGAACTTATAAGTGTATTTATACAAACACTCTTTCCTGATCCAGTTGCTCCAGCAATCAAAAGATGTGGCATTTTTGAAATATCTGCAATCATTATTTTCCCTGCAACGTCTTTTCCTAGACCCATCGCAAGAGGTGATTTGAAATTCATAAATTCTTCACTTTCTATAATTTCTCTTGCTGTGACAATCTGAGCCTTCTCATTTGGAACTTCTATACCTATTGCACTTTTTCCTGGAATAGGAGCTTCTATTCTTATACTTTTAGCTGCAAGACTAAGTGCAATATCATCTGTCAAATTTACTATTTTACTAACCTTTACACCTGGTTTTGGTTGCACTTCATAACGAGTGATAGTTGGTCCAACTGTCACAAGATTTATCTTTGCTTCTACTCCAAAATCAGAAAGTGTTTTTTCAAGAAGTGCTGCATTTTTTGCAACAGCTTTCTTCCTATTTTCATCAACTTTTTTAGGCAATTTATTCAGAAGGTCAATTGGTGGTTTTTTATAATTTACAAAACTATTTTGACTTCCATTTGCAAATAACATTTCATCATCATTTATATCGCTATTTTTAATATTATTTAGCGATTTATTGTTATCTTTAAGCGATTTATTGTTATCTTTATTAGTAGAAATATCATTTGCTCCATTAAAATTATTTGCACCTTTAAGTAGATTATTCACTCCTTCAAGTCCTTTATCTCCATTTTGAAGATTTTTAAGTATTTCTAATTCAGGCATATTAGATGTAGCTTCCAATATTTCTAAGTAGTCATCGTCAGATTTATTGAAACCAACAATTTTGATTGTATTGTCATCATTTAAATCATTTTGTTCATCGTATAAAACATCGTCGATATTTATTTTAGTATTGTCATCTACAGTGTCTTCTAAAGCTTTATCTCCCTTTGAAAATAATTTTTTAAAGAAGCCTGTCTTCTTCATTTGAGTGGTTTCGTCAACTTCATCTGTTATTAATTCTATAGCAGAATCTTTCATTCCTTTTATCTTATCTTTCAAATTCATATTTTCAGAACCATCATTTTTCTTGAATTTGCCTATAAGATCTTTAAGTGAAATATTGAAAACATACATCGCCAAAATAAGAACTAAAAATAAGGTTACAAGCCATGATCCAAATCTGCCAAATATTTTTATCATGTAAAAAGCTATCGTCGATGAAACAAGTCCTGTTCCTGTACCTTTTACTCCCATTTCTACAACTTCATTGATCATATTTCTACTCAAAGGGCTGTCAATAGGCAATGTTCTTGAATTTGTAAGACCGTAGAATATAAATACAAAAAATACTGCTATATAATAAATCTTTGTCTTTCTGATTCGATTTATGTATTCATTTCCATCAAAAAATCCAATCACTCCTATAATTACGCATAGAAATGGTATAATATTCGAAATAGCACCAAATAATCCTTTAAATAAATTCTGTATCATAACTGGAAGCATACCTGTTGAACTAGTATTTAAACTGTAAAACAGGAAAATACCTATGAAAATAGTTATTAGATTGTGATACTCTGAATTAAATTTTAATTTATCTGAACGTTTTTTTTCCGGTGACTTTTTCTTTTTTTTCTTTTTAGATTTTGTTACCTCTTTGTCCATTCAATCATCTCCATTAATTTAAGAATTTGTTGCAATATGTTAGTTTTCGAAAGTTATAATTACAATATGAACACTTTTCGCAACTTATATTATACTACAAAATTCGTGTTAATAAATATTTTTTATTTTTATAGGTACTTTTTTTATACATAAAAAAAGAGATATTAAAACTCTTAATGTTAACAATATCTCTTTTTTCATCATCATTAATACTCTCTTTTTTATTAATACTCACTTATTTTCCTTGATGCTCACTCCTTTTTCCTACTACTCACTTGTTTTTCTTAATACTCATTCATTCCTATCAATTCTCTTAGTTTTCTAATAGCATCCTCAAGACCTCCTACTTCATCTATAAGGCCATACTCTACAGCTTCCTTTCCTATCAGCACGCTACCAACATCGCTTACAAGTTCATCTTTCGAATGCATCAATTTTTCCAAGTCTTCTCTTGAAATCTTAGACGTTCTAAGTATAAAATCAATGATTCTCTCCTGCATTTTTTTGAAATACTCAAATGTTTCGTTTATGCCTATTACAAGCCCTGTTGTTCTTATAGGATGGATAACCATCGTTGCAGTTGGAGCTATGAATGAATAATCTCCAGCTGTCGCAAGAGGTACTCCTATACTGTGACTTCCTCCTAGAACGAGTGTGACAACTTTTTTAGATGTACTTGATAGTAGTTCTGCTATAGCAAGTCCTGCTTCTATATC
>JAISUA010000245.1 GCA_031272305.1 Clostridioides sp. | reverse complement strand
TAAAATAGCCGCCATACTTATGTTTATCGGCTGACTGAGACTTTGTAAATTCCATGAACCGGATAAGGTCAATTATAGCATTCTCTACGGCAAATTCCAATAAGCCTTTATCAAGATATACCTTCATTTGAACTTTATCGCTGAACTGGGAATTATAGTAGTCAGTTATTTTGGATGTCCACTGCACAACTTGTTTGGATTTCCATTTACTTTGAACTTCTGTGCAGTCAGCACATTTTGAACAGCAAAACTCGTTATTCATATTCAATGAAATTTGAAGTAAGGAACTGTCTGCAAAAACTTAAAATTTGTTTCGGCAGCCTCCATGATCTCGTCTATAGGAGGGAGAGCATTTGAACCATTGCTCAATAGTTCTGATGCGCAGACTTGAGCAACAGGAACTCGATTTTCTTCTTTTGTTTTGCTAATTGATTGTGACATAATTATTTTTTAGTTTGTTTAAATAATCGGAAGTGTCTTCAAATCTATTGTCATTTGTTGTATATTTAAGGACAAGCAGGTCATATTTACATTTAAGAGCTACAAAAACAGATATTAACAAACCTAAGAGATGCCAATACCATGTTTCTGAGAATGACAAACGCGAACTGATTCCAAACGAGCCATCTAAACTCCAGATAAATGAACCTGCGGTGAGAAAAAGACATACATAATACGCATCAACTAAAAGCCATGAATGCTTGAGTTCTTTCCTGTTAGCAAACATGTCGAAATACAAGGAAAGCCCCAAAAAGGTATATATTCCTTTGAAAAACAAAATTTTTAAAGCATAAAGCGGCAATTCACAATACCATGTTAAATGCTGTATGCTATCTGACTTAAATAGCAAGAGAGCAACATAGAAAATCACAAGAGGAGCTATGAACGGGAATATCAGGTTACATAACACCCAACTCTTGAACTCTTTCTTGATGTATTCTCTATGTACCATAGTTTTATATACAACCTAACGTCCAAATTGATGATTTCGTATCTAAAGTTATATATCTATTGATACATAGATAAACATCCGATGGAACGCAATTAGACGTGTCATTGTTCAATTGAAGTTATTATCATTTTTTATTAATTTCTTATAGCAAAGCCACGTGAGTCCCATACCTGAATACCTCTGGGTTCACGAATGAATATGTAAAGGTACTGTATATTTTTGTAACTGCCAAATTTTCGTGGTAACATTGTCGAATATTTATTTCGTTGAGTATAAAGCATATAGAGACTAAGCAGTAACACAATATTGGTTATATCGCATATTATTAATCACTTATGATGATAATTGCTATTGTGCTACTTATCCAAATTTACTTAGTTATTAATGTTTTTCGTATCATTCAAGCATTTTACAGTGTGAGATTGCGAATTTAGTCGAAATCCCAAAATTCAATTAAATCTACTTAATTCCATTTTGAGTGGGATATTCTCAATTAGTTTGATAACTTTTTCAAAAAGATATGAGAATGTTCAAGACCTATGAGCTTGTAAAATATTATTCTAATATAAAGTTCAAAATTTTATCATAAAACAAACAATGACCTCCATATTTCTTAGTTACAAGTGAAACAAAATGGTTTGAAACTATATTTGGGATTAAATAATTTATGTTATCATTAGAAATAATAGGATCATCTTTAGTTATTATTAACAAAGTTCTTATATTCAAATTATCAATATTCTTTTGATTTATTGAACATTGTTTTAAGTATTCATCCTGCGTGTCAAATCCATAATAAGGCATCAAACTATTGATAAAGCCTATATTAGTGCTATTATTATATAATATCTGATTAAAATCGTAACATCCGGGATATGCACGTTGTTTCTTTTTTAGCATTCGTTTGATATTGTTCATTAAAATGAACTTATATATTAGCGTTTTATCGACCTTCTGTAAGGCTTTTTTTATATCAAACACAGGCGTAATCAGAATAAGACAAACAATATGTGATGATAAGTTAGTTAGATTATGCATTCTTAATATAAAATTAGCTCCCAAAGATAACCCTATTATTATTATTTTTTTTCCGCTAATTTTGATTATATGCTCAACAATTTCTTCTACATAGGACACTTCTGCAAAAGAAAACAGTGATTTATTGAGTTTGCATGTATCCCCATGGTCTTTTAAGTTTATTTTCACTACACTGATACCCTGCTTCTTAAGCCATAACGCATATCTGTTTATTATAGGTGAATTATAACTCCCGAACCATCCATGAAGTAAAATTGCCACTTTTTCAGAATTATTTACAACATCATAACAGAAAACTATTTTTTCATGACTTGAGTCAGAAAATAATTGATGTTTATTTTTCTGTATATTGAATGAAATAGGGAAAAATGTATTCTTTAAAGTCAAAAGAGATGATATTAAAAGCATAAAAAAATCTATTATTCTAATGTTTTTAAATACTTAAGCCATTTATTAATATCAACATCTATAATTGCCTGATAATTAGGGGTATGATAAATAATATTAAAAAATAGGAAATTCCACCACGCTAATGGGCTATGGTGAAACAATCTCTTGATCACGCATGGTAAAGAATAAAATTTCTTTCGGATTTCAATAAATCCTTTTTGTAATTCATACGGGCTGATATTTAATGGCTTGTGTACAATAGTATATCCATTATAATATTTTGCTTCTTGAGTAATTAATCTATTTTCGTTTAAAAGGGTCTTAAAATATTCTGAATGAGGATATGGAGTAACAATATGTGCTTGTAACGCGGTAACTCCCATCTCTGTAAGGACTTTCAAAGTTTCCTCAAAAAGAGATTGTTTTGTATCTTGGTCAAATCCATACATTGTTGCTGCAACAATAGTTATGTGTTCATGTAGGATATTTTTTGCCATCATTTTATAATCCTCAATAACATTTATAGTGTCTTTATTTTGCGACTTCAAGGAATCCATTGAAACAGACTCTAATCCGACAAAAATACCTTTACATCCAGAGGCTCGCATTAATTTTAATACATCTTTGTGTTTGCCTATGTTTAAACACATTTGTGATACCCACCATTTTTTTAATGGTATCATTTTCTCTAATAAGTTGCAAAACCAATCTAAATCTCCTGCGGGATTATCATCCCAAAAAGTAATAAACTTTTTTGAAAACCATGTTATGTGTTTTCGAGTCGTTT
>JAISUA010000152.1 GCA_031272305.1 Clostridioides sp. | reverse complement strand
TGGAAACACATCATAACGAGCTTTTTGACTTGGTGTAAGTGGAGATTCTAAATTAGCAACAGCCAAATCAGCATCAAAATAATAATCTTCGATTTCATCAAATAAATGATCTGCTATGCCTTCTTCGTAAATAGGAATTGGCATTATATCACCAGCAAAACTAATAACAGACTTTTTCTCAGATATAAACTCTTCTGGAGTTGTAATATGATTGTCCAAACTTGTAAAATATTCTTCTATTCCTTTTCCTTCTTCTGGTTCTTCAACCGGATTATAAACTTTATAATTCCACCAATCTTGGTCTTCTTTTGTAAAATAACGAGTATTTCCTTCTATTACTTTTGTACGTTTTGTCATAAGAATTTCTCCTCCCGTAAATATGAATCGAATAGTTTATTTAACAATTTCGATTTATGTTCTATACATAAACTATATGTATAGAACATAAATCTCCATTTTTATTAGAATTTATTACTTCTTCCACAAAACTTGTATTTATATCTTGAATATTATAGAAAATATCTATTTGAATTTATTTAATACTTCTATAAAACTTGCATTTTTTCTTGCATACTACAGAAAATATTTATTTAAATTAATTTGTTATTGTATGAAATCTGTGTGTTAATGTATATCTAACTTGTAAGTCTATATTATAAATTTTTAACTGATTCAAATGCTTGTTGAAGATCTCCAATCAAATCTTCTACATTTTCTATACCTACTGATAGACGAATTTGTGTTGGTGAAATTCCTGCTTCTTCAAGTTCTTTTTCAGTTAATTTTCTATGTGTCATACTAGCTGGATGTTCAAGTAAACTTTCAACTCCACCAAGACTTACAGCAATTTTTACTATTTTTAAATTAGTAATAAATTTAACTGTTTCATCAAAAGTCATGCTTGTTTCAAATGAAAGCATTCCACCAAATTGATCCATTTGTTTTTTAGCTGTTTCATGGCATGGATGACTCTTTAATCCTGGATAACAAACACTCTTAATATAAGGAGATGCTTCAAGGTATTCTGCTATTTTCATAGCATTTTGACAATGTATATCCATACGAGCTTTAAGTGTGCTAAGTCCTCTTGTTACTAAAAATGCATTATCTGGAGAAAGTACTGCACCTGTTGTTATTTCAACACCATAGAATCTTATATCTATCATATCTGCTTTGCTACCACAAACAACCCCTCCAACTATGTCAGAGTGTCCGCCTAAGTATTTAGTCATACTTTGAACTGTTATATCTACTCCAAGTTCGATTGGTCTTTGAATGTATCCTGTGTTGAAAGTATTATCAACTATTACTTTTATATCTTTGTTATAACTATGTGCAATTGTTGATATTTCTTTTAGATCATTTACTTTCATAGTTGGGTTTGCAGGTGATTCACAATATACGATTGCTGTTTTTTCATTCAATGCATTTTTAACTGCTTCTAAATCGTTGAAATCAACTTGTGTAAGTGTTACACCAAATTTGTGTAATACTTTTGAAAACAAAGCGAAAGTATCTCCATACAGACAATTATCAGCTACAATGTTATCTCCTGATTTCAAGAAAGTCCACATAACAGAAGTAATAGCTCCTAGTCCACTTGCAGTAACTACTGCTGCTTCTGCTCCTTCAAGTTCAGCTATTTTTGATTCAAGTGCTTCAGTAGAAGGATTTGTCATACGAGAATATAAATATGCTCCATTAACATCACTGTGAAGTATATCTGCCACTCTACTAAATTCTTCAACGCTATCAAAAGCGTAAGTACTTGTTCTGTACACTGGTGTTGTTACTGAACCAAATTGATCCTTTACTGTATTTGTGTGTATTAATTTTGTTTCTGTTTTCATTTTTATTCCTCCATTTTTGTTTTTATAATAAATTTCCCCTATTTCACTGTACTCTCTTCATTTTTTCTCTTGTTGTTGTAGTACATAGCTGCAAACATTATGAAAGATGCAACAAGTACATTCACTACTGGTCCATAAAGTGTAAAGAAATTAAATACATTAAGTGCACCTACTCTGAACATATTACGTATCAAAAGCATAAATTGAGAACTTGGTATTTCATGATTTCCTTCTACTATTCCTTTTATACGCATATAACACGGAACAAAAGCTGTAGATGTGAATATTGCCATACATACATTTTTAAAGAATTTTGGATCTGCTACTTGTATTCCAACACTTGTTGCTATTTTTGGTCCAAATAATCCTATGATAAATAAAACAGCTGCTAATATAAGACAAGCTTTATCAAAAGGTTTTGCAACACGTTTTTCTTTAGGTGATTTTATATAAGACAAAATAGTTACTATGATTGCACATACCATAAATGAAAATGGTGTCAACACTCCTATCCAGTTTACTCCATTCATAAGTGGCATAGCAAATGCAACTACACATAGTATTGTTAAAACAATCCAAGAATAAAAATTTGTTTGAGCTTCATTTTTCAAAAGTCCTCTTATTAGTCTTATATAAGAGCCTAGACCAAAAGATACTCCTAATAGTGCCATTGTTAATTGTATCAATTGAGATTTGTCCACGGTAAATTCCTCCATTTTAAATTTGATGTAGCGTTGTTTTTTTACTATACTTCAATTTTTCTTTACTGTGTCTATGTTGCTATACTTTG
>JAISUA010000070.1 GCA_031272305.1 Clostridioides sp. | reverse complement strand
CTCAACACTTTTATTAACTTCACATTATCTATAATAGATGCATTATTATTTCCATCAAATATATATTGACTTTTTCTTAATACTTCTCCACTTCCTATAAAAACAGGTCCTAAAGTTTTTAACTTTACTCTATAAGTTCTTTTCAACTACTGCACCTCCAAAAACAATGGTTTCAAATATCTATATACTGAATGAGTTCCATTTGTAGCTATTGTATATATATCACCTTTGAAACTTTTCTCAAATATCGAACCTGAAGCAAAAGCAAATATATCTTTCTTCTTCACTAAATTGTTCGAATATGAAACTGAATCTATGAAACCACTTCTTTTTATTAAGCTATAATTAGCTTCTTCAAGTGCATTCTCTAGCTCATCTTGTTTTGGCAAAGCTGTAGAAATCAAAAGTTTTCTTTTTGCCTTTCTATTGATAAGCTCTATAATATCTTCTATTTCTAATACTTTAAATGTAAATCTTCCATACCCACTGCTTTTTTTACCACCTATTCCTGTAAGCTCAAGACTTTTTAATAAATCAATAATCAATTTTTCGCTATCATCGTCGACTTTAACAATTATATATAATCCTGATTTATCGTTGAATCTAAAAGTCTCAACAATATATGGTTCACTTTCTATTCCTTGAAGTGAGGTCTTTTCGCTTAATTCAAATACTCCAAAGTCTTGCATACATTTTTGTTCTATATCGATTTTTCCTTCCATAAAACCATCCAAATCGTTGTATCTTATATATTTTGTTTTTTTGAATTGCTTTTTCTCTGTTTCTGTATTTCCAAATTCAGTATCTAGAATTGGTTTAGGCAAAAAATATTCATAATCTATATAAGGAAACGCATCTGAAAATATCAACTTATCATTCTTTGTTATTTCTAAAAATTCTTTTTCTATATTTTTTTTGAGTGCTTCTATAAATAAAGCTGAAAATAAAGTATCGCTTTTGAACGATATTTCTGATTCTGATAATCTTTTTACTCCAAAATGAACTGGTGACAAAAATTTCAATCTTATTATTTTAGTCTTCATATTCTTCACCTAAAATACGATTAATTTTATCTATTTCTTCGACTTCTCCTACTGCTACTTTTGCTGATAAATTATTTATTTTTACTCTCCCACTTCCTCTTGTACCATTTCCACCTAGATAATCAAATTCTAATAATTTAAATCCTTCTTTTATATTGCAAAAATCTTCTATTATTTCATCTTTATTTTCTACTTCATAAAATAAATCAAAGTTAAACTTACTGCCTCTTACTACTCTTTCTATTTGTCTTGGATTTGCTACACATGTTTTTCTATCGATTGTGTTTTCAAATTTGACTTCTGTAAGTGATACACCTTTTTCTTGCAAATATTTATGATTTGAAAAGAGAACATCATTGAATTTAAGACGTGCTCTCACTATATTTTCCTTTTCACTGCTTCCAAATAGACGTCTTATTCTTATATCATCTTTATTAGGTTCATTTAATAGTACACCATCGTTTATTTCTTTAGCTAATAAATATCTCATCTTACCTTTCAAAGTGCTTCCTGGTATAATTGGTAGTCTTGTAAGTGAATCTCTTACTACTATTGAATCTATTGCTCCTATTGCACTGAAGTCACTGCTTCCTCCTATATGCATTCCTGTTAAAACTTCTATTTCTCCTGTTATTACAATTTTTCCAAACATAATTATTTATCCTTTCCACCATAAAATTTAAAGTATGCTATCAAACTTTCAACGTAACGTGCATATAGCAAAAACTTTTCTCTTGATTCTTCTTTTATAACTTCATCTAATGCACTCATTATTCCAGTTTTATGAATAAACAAATCAACACCTATTCTCTCAATTTTTTTCCCCTCTAAATCTGTTCTTTTTTCTTCTTTTTCTCTTCCACATTCATAGGCAAGTTTTACTTTCAAATATGCAATATCAGATACTTGCTTAGTAGTCAATTTATCTTCAATAGAATAGAAAACTTCATTGTATATTTTATTTACAAGATCAAGTATTCCCCTTATCTTCGATGTAGAAATCATCTCTCCTTTTTCTTTTTGTATACGCTTTTTACCTTGATAATAATAATATCCTTTTTCAGCTTCATATTTATATTTCTTTATAATCTCCTGTGCTGTGCTTCCAAAGTTTTTTTCATTGATAACTATATCCGTACCTTTCTTACTTTTTGCAATAAATAATTCTACCATTTTAGTTTTCCCTCGTTTCCAATACATAGATTTCAAGTGCAAGTATTAAATTTTTTGATTCATTATCATCGATTGACCACTCATACAACTTGTCCACAAAATCTTGATCTAATTCATTAGCTTCTTTGATCCTAGCAAGAAGATATGCAAGTCTTGATATATTTAATTGATTCTTATTTATTTGATTCTTATTTCTCAATAATTCTAACAATTTATAAATAAACGCCTTTCCTGTTTCACTTTGTCTATCAAAGGATTTCTTTATAATTTCTAACTTATCATAGAAAATATTATTAATAAATGTATCTATATCTAAAATATTTTCTTTTGAAAATAAACAAATTGTACTTCCATTAATTTTCTTTTCTTTTCTCTTTTCTTTAGCCTCTTTTAATAATTTATCCGTTTCTTGATACATTCTAGATACTGGAAATTTCATTTTGAACAATCCTACACCCGCACAAAATGTCATCTTTCCAGTTGTGAATTTCTTGAATTCTTCATCGAAATCTATCAAAAATCTCAAAATATCTAACCACGCACCAATTATAAACAAATCATCTCCACCAGAATATATAACTCTAACTTTATAAGATTCTTTTATCATCATTTGATTTATATAATACTTGAAGAATTTATCGAAATATCTAGATAAATTTGTAGTTCTTGATATAGATAAGTATTTTTTTGGAAATCCATTTATAAAATTTTCTCTGAAATCGTTAACATCTATATTCAAAACTCCCAATCTATTAAATCCAATATTTTCTTCCATTATAGTTTCAAAATCACTATAATCGTAATCAGCTAGATGAAGATTGCAACTTATATTGTCACCTATATATGGATTGTTTTTTGTATATATTCTATTATTATTTCCTAATGATATTTCTTTTTTTAAATCCTCTTTTGTTTCAAAACTCAACTTTTTACCAAAAGGTAAGTCAAGTACTCCGTTATCAGATACTACAAACATTTCTTTATGTTTCAAATCATTTGATGTTTGTATTAGATTATAACAAAATGGACATATATCTTCATCTTCAACTAGTATATCGCTTCGCTTACACTCTCTGCATTCTCTTGTTCCTTCTTTTGATATTTGATTCAATCTTTTTATATCATCTACCTCAAAATATCTATTTTTTTCTTTATAAAGATTCGTAGACAATCTATTAAAAATAGCTTTGTATTCCTCTGAACCTTTTTTATCATCTGAGCTTTTATCATCTGATTTTTTATTCATTAAATCATTGCTATTGCAAATAGTCGTAGCTAAATTTATTTTTAAGTCTACACCAAAATTTTCAATAAACCAACTCTTTAATTCTTTTTTGATATCTTTTAAAATAACTTCTGTATTTTTAGTTCTTGGAAGTAATAGAGTAGCACTCCCACCTCCGTTATAAAGTAAATTCACTCTACTTAACGCTAATCTCTCAAGCAATGTATCTACAATATGTTCGAGTAATACTTCTATATAAAAACTTCTTGCTCTCAAACTTTTTAATGCTTCACTTCCAGATATATTATATACAAAATTTTCTATACCTGATAACTCAATCGTTGCCATAAAAAATATATCTTTTTTTCTGAATTCTTTATAATTTGTTTTAATCTCTTTTTTGTAATCATATATCTTATTTTCTTTCAGATACTCTAATATACAAACAGATATTGCCGCTGTTGTTTTAACATGATCAAATAATGATATATCTACTAGTTGTTTTGTATCTGTACAACTTGGTACAAAACTCCACAAATTATTTAATAATTCAAGAAGCGAATTGATATTTTTTTCATCAATTTTCATAGCTTTTAATTCAGCATTCATCTTGTGTATAAGTCCATCATAATCACCTTGTGTATACTCATTATTATTTTTATCTGCAAAATTTAATTCTTTATCATATGAAAATGGAAAAGTAAAACTCATGATATCACAAATATTTTTATCACTTGAAGTTTCTTCTCCATGATATGAAGTTTCGTTTTTTGTATCAACTTTAGTACTATTTTTTTGTATGTCCTTTATTTCTTCTTTTTCTTCATTAAGTATATTAAATATACTTGACATAGGTGTCTTCATTTTCCAAATGTTTGCTTTATCATCACTATCAATATTTCTTCTGTCCATACCACTACTTATATTATCAGCTTCATAGACAATATAAGCTAACGATCTAGGAGAAATTTTAGCTCCTTTTAAAGCATCCGAATGATGATATAATATACATTCTTTCATGGTATCGTTTTTCGAAAAATTCTCGAATTTTTTTATATTTTCCCAACCAAGAGTAGAATGATCTCCTTTTTGGCTAGTTCCCCTGTAATATACTTTACCTATATCATGGAGTAATGCCCCATAAATCAAATCCACTTCACTCATTTTTAGCCCTCTCTTGTCCGAACCTCCAACTACTAAATTCACAAGTTTGCGTATCGGTTCTAATCAAAATAAATTACAAATAATAAAATCTACTAATAATAGTATATTTAAAGTTGTCGACAAAATCAATAGAAATAAAGTAAGAAACAGAATTAAGACCTTTTTAAAGTACTTATTATTGCATTTCGAAATATGGAAAGATTATATAAATTTAAAAATTTAATTCTTTAGTAAGGATGAACAACGTTATTTTAATGGAGTCGATCTTTTTTTTAGAAAAATTTATAACAAACTAAAACTTGACGAAATTTGCAATTATATTGCTATAATTTGTCAATTTTTTTCTACAAAAAAATATACCTCAATTTTTAAAATCAAGGTATATTTAATCTTAAATCACTCTTCAACTTTCCTGCTCTATTCAAATAATTCTTAACGCTATGATTTTGTTAGATTACTAAATTTCAATAGTTTTTCTTCTATAAGCTTGCTTGCCTTTTCAAATTTTTCTCCTGTCAATATTTCAAAAGCTTCTTCTACTCTGCTAACTTCATGTATTATCAATTTTTTTTCTTTGATAGCTCTCTGAACTTCATCGCAAAGTACTAAGTTTCGAGAGTTTCTTTTAGGAATTATTACTTCTATTCCATCAGTTTTGTTTTTTAATTTGCAAACATTATAGAATCCTTCAATCTTTTCATTTACACCTCCTACTACCTGTACATCGCCTTTTTGATTTATAGAACCTGTAACAGCTATATTTTGTTTTATTGGAAGTCCGCTTAGTGAAGAAAGAAGAGCATACAACTCTGAACTGGATGCAGAATCTCCCTCTATTCCACCGTAATTTTGTTCTATACAAATATATGCGTTCAACGACATAACAAAATCTTGTGCAAATTTTTCAGAAAGGTAACCTCCTAGTATCAACATTCCCTTGTTATGCACAGCACCACTCATATCAGCTTCTCTTTCAATATTTATGATTCCTTTGTTTCCAGGAGATGTTGTTGCAGTTATTCTGATCACTCTTCCAAAAGAATATTCTCCATTTTGAAGTACACAAAGTCCATTTATAACTCCTACTCTACTGTTCTCAACATCAATCAAAGTTGAATTATTTACAACTGATTCATCTAATATTTTCTCTACTTTGCTAAGTCTTTTGATTTTTTTATATAATGCTTTTTTTACATCTTCTCTAGTTATATAATTTTTACTTGAAATTCTAGCCACTTCATTTGCTTCTATAAGAATTTGATCTACGTTTTCAACCTTAGTTGACAACTTTTCTCTATCGCCTTTTATTCTAGAACAATATCTCATAACTTCATCAACGGCTTTTTTTTCTAAATGTTTCAATTTATATTTTCTGCAAGCCATGGCAATATATCTTGCATACTTATATTTATTTTCTTCATTTTTATCTACACAATCTCTAAAATCTACTAATACATTGAAAAATTTTCTAAATTCATCTTCTACCTCATACAGCTTATCGAATATTGCTTTTCTGCCTATAATTATTATCTTCGTATCAAATTTCATTGGTTGAGGAGCTAGCGATGTTTGAGTATCCAGATCTATTTCTTGTGTTCTAAGTGTCTTTTTTATATATTCCCAAGATGTTGCATTTCTAAAAATTTGATCTGCATATAATATCAGATATCCTCCATTTGCTTTGTGCATAGATCCGGATACTAATTTATTGAAAGAAGTTTTTAAATGTTCGCCTTCTACTGTATATTCTGCTTTTCCAAATAAATTTGCAACTGTTGGATTTTGCTCTATAATTACAGGCACTTTATTTTTTTTGAGCAATAGATTGGAATTATCAACGAACAAATTCACTTCAAATTTCTTGAAATATTTTTTTAGAATTAATGTTCTTTCTTCACTTTCTGAATCTTCATCATAAAGTATTATTTCTATATCATCTATTATTTCTTCTCCAAACTGTTTCAGAAATTCAACCGCCGCACAATTTTTTGTATATAATTTGCAAATATTTTCTATCATAGGATCTACAATTACTTTCGCTGCAGTTATATCAAACTCCAACAATTTTTTTTCATAATCATTTTGAATTTTACTTATTTTTTTTCCTACTTCTGCAACTATCTGCTCCATTAAAATTTTATTTTTGATAATCTTATCTGAATAAGATAATTCATCTTCTATATTTGATTCATTTTCAAGTTTTTCATTTATTTTGGATTCATTTTCGTTATCAAGTTTTTCATTTTGTTTTTCAATTATTTTTGATTCATTTTGACAGTTTTCTTTTGGAATGTTAGATATTTCTGTTGCTTTATCTATTATTGATTTTCGTTCTTTCTTAAATGCTTTTTTTTCCTTTTTAGTTTCAACATCATTTTTATTTTTTATTTCCTCATCATCTGAAATCAACATATCATCTGATAAGTCAATTATTGCTTCTCTGCATTTTTTACAATCATATTTTCTAGACATACTGTTTGAATTACAATCTGATGTGCCGTTTGAGTAAGTTGTTTTGCTTTTTGAATTGCAATCTGATGTATCATTTGATTTGTTTTGATTTGAAAATTCTTTTTCCTCACAGTTCATATCGTCGTCAATATTCTCAGCACACTCTTCGCAATCTTCTGGAACTAGAATATATCCTTTCGAGGTTTTTTTTAATAAAAAACCTAATTTTCTTCCATAGATCTCAAGTGCTTTTAAAATTCTTTGTTTTTTGAGCTGATATTCAGCAAATATAGTATCTTTTTCATTTTCGTATTCATTTGAATCAAAAAAATCTCTCAAAGTATCAAAAATATCTTTCAAAAGATTTTCCATTCCTTCTTTAAACTGTTTTCCTTCGCCTATATCAAATGAAATTAGAATTGGCTCTTTTTGATTATCGAAATTGTTTACATAACACCAATCCTTAGCTTTTTTATTATTATATTTTTTATTGTTCAATATATTTTTTACAAAATCTGTTTTTCCAAGTCCTGTTTCACCTGCAACATATATATTATAAAATGGATTATCAATATTCAAGCCAAATTCGAATGCTTCTCTCACATCTTTTTGGCATATAATTTTCTTTGATGACTTTAATTGAGAAGTATTATTATATTCAATCATTCAAATTACCCCCTAATGACTTCTATTGTATGTTATGCTAACGGAAGTCTAAATGTTAAAGGTTTTATGAAAAATATCTATGAAAGTCCTTTGAATACTTCATTTCTAATGTATTTTTGTACGAAATTTTTTACACATCATTTTCTACATATCATTTTCTATTATTTCTAAATTCCTCATAATAATTTTTTTACCTCTCCAGCTAAATGCTCTATCTCCATACATTGCTTTTAATTCTTTGTTAGAAAGATTTTTTATATCATAAATTTCTATTGTTTTTATTAACTTTTCTTGAAATTGTTCTATATTTGTAGCGTTTATATCACGATTATGTGGACACACATCTTGACAAACATCGCAACCAAATATTTTTTTTGATTTTTTTATCGCTATTTCTTCTTTTTTAGATAATTCTCCTTTTTTCTGTGTAATATAAGACAGACAATTTTTCGGATTTATATCATAATTATCTAAAATAACATTTCCCGGACAATATTCGATACATTTCCTACATTTCTTACACTCTTTGTTCATTGGTTTATCAAATTCAAACTCAAAATTATTGATAATATATCCTATGAAAACGTAAGAACCATACTTTTCTGTTATTATTAGATTGTTTAATCCAAAAAAACCTACTCCTGATAAATAAGCTAAATATCTATCTACAAGAGAACCTGTATCACAAAAACATTTGTATTTAAAATTAGGTATATAGTTTTGAATCTCTGTTGCTATCTTTTCTAATATTTCAGTCACTACTAAATGATAATCTTTTCCCCAAGTATACTTCGATAAATTATATTTATCAGTTTTGGATTGCTCATCTTTATTATAATAAGGAAAAGCACAAACTATTATTGATTTTGCATCTTTTAGAATCAAGCTTGGATCTATTCTCTTTTTAATATCTTCATCTTCAAACTCTGTATATCTACCTAATTCTCTTCTTTTTTCAAGTATAAGTTTTAAATTTTCATCAACATCTGCTGAACATACACCTACAATATCAATGCCTAACAACTTGCAAATTTGCAAAAGTCTTTCTTTTTGTTCTTTATAATAAATTACTTTTTGTTTTTCTTTATTAATATTAATAAATTCTTCTTTTTTATTTTTAATATTAGTTGCACTTTTTTTTTCGTATTCCATACAATAAAATCTCCTAAACCAATTTTTTAGAAACTTATATTAACTAAATTACTCTGTAAAAATTTATATTTCATCTTTACAGAGTAACTATCAATTACAAAATTATTATTTTTCTTCTAAAACATCTGCTACGTTTTTCAACATATCTCTAATAGGAAGCTCATATGGACATCTTGTTTCGCAAACTCCACAATCTATACAATCTGTTGGTTTTATGTTTTGTGAACGATATCTAGTTGTAGCCCAATCTTTAAGATTATATCTAGTATAATATCCTTCAAGAAGGAAGTTGCTTGGAATATCTATTCCTACTGTGCAAGGCATACAGTAACCACATCTTCTACAAAATTTACTTCCTAAAATATTTTTTGTTTCTTCTATATTCTTTTTATCTTCATCTGTAAGTTCAAAATTTTTCGTAGCATTTATATTTTCTCTAATTTGATCTATACTGTCCATTCCTGGAATAGCTACATCAAGAGCATCTATACTCATCAAATATTTTATAGCTAGTGTAGCATCATCCAAAGCTCCACCTGCTAGTGGCTTCATTGCAATTGTTCCTATTCCTTTTTGATGTGCCTTATCAAATATATCATTTGCTTGATTTTCAATAAAATTAAGAGGAAATTGAATTGTTTCAAAACAATCCATATCTACTGCTTTTGAAATAACTTCTACACTATGACTTGTTATTCCTATATGTTTTACTTTTCCTTGTTCCTTAGCTTCTAGAAGTGCCTTGTATGCACCGTCTTCACCTAGGATTTTTTCAAGTTCTCCTTCTTTTATATTGTGAAATTGATATAGGTCAATTGTATCTGTTTGAAGATTATTCAGGCTTATTTCAACATCTTTTTTCATCGATTCGTAATCTCTTGACATTGATTTAGTAGCTAAGAAAAATTTATCTCTCTTATTTCTCAAAGCTTCACCTAACATTTCTTCACTTACAGTATAGCCTCTTGCTGTGTCGATAAAATTTATATCTTGTGCAATCAATTCATCAATCATATCATTTACTGTTTGTTGATCTACCCTTTGAATAGGAATTCCTCCCATTCCAAGTCTATTTATTATCATACCTGTTTTTCCAAGATTTCTCATACATTCATTCTCCTTTTTTTGAAATAAAAAACTATATTATTTTATAACTCTAATTTTACGCTATACGTATGTAAGTGAATAGAGTCAATTAATCTCGCACTAAAATATCGAGTATCCTTGCTTTTTAATAAAACACTAATAAGTTAAAATGAATACTTTTCAATTATTTTAACAGCTTATATAAATATCTCACTTTTTATTTTAAAATATGCTTAGATGAAATTTCTTCGAAATATCTTGTATTGTTTTCATTCCTGCAACACTATTTCCTTTTTCATCTAAAGATGGTCCATATACTCCTATTCCCATTTTTCCTGT
>JAISUA010000063.1 GCA_031272305.1 Clostridioides sp. | reverse complement strand
CTTCGAACCAAGTAGGAAACTTCGATAACGAAAATCAAAGATTTTCTATCTCAGTTTTTTCAAGACTTATTACATTGATTTTAATTCAACATCTTATAAGTCTTATTATTAAAAACAGTCTTTGCAAGGACGAGTTTTTTTAGATTCTTCTATTGTTCCAGAATAGATATTTTTACTTCTTTGCAAAGAAGGACAATCTTTTGTTGAATGATAGACGCTACCTCCAGAAACCCAATAAACAATTTTTGGAGTATTCGCATTATCCAAATTTTGAAGTTGTGAAACAATAGAGTTATCAAGGTAACCTAAAGTAGTTATAGAAGTAGCATTTTTTAGAACTGATTTGTCGCTTCCACCATCAACAAATATGATTCCGTTGTCTTTTGCAACAGTTGAACCAGTCAAAGCATCAACAAGTTTATATCCATTTGCAACATAGAAATCATTTACACTTGAGCCATAAAAATAAGAAAATACTTTTTTGTTTGTATCAAATCTATCTGTTCCAGCAAAAACAATTTTATCTGAATCACTTGCAATTGATTCGCTCATAACAGAACTTCCACCAACTACATATGTTCTAAGATTTTTAGTGTTATATAGTGATATTTTTCCGTCAGTCAAGATAACAGGAAAGTTATTTTTGACAGCAACTGGAGATATACTCATTGCATCAGCTTCTTTATAACCATTTACAAGAGCGATTTTATCAATAGTTTTAAATTTAGATATTTCTTTAGCAACATTTAAACTTGTTTGAATTCTATCTGAACCTTCTAATCTAGTTACATTTATATTTTTATTTTTTAATATATTTGCAACAGTATCACTTATAGCAGAAGTTCCACCTATTATATACGTATTTTTTACGTTGTTATTGATTCTTTGTTCAGTTGATTTTGGTATGGAATTTTTTTGTGTCAATAAAATTGGTGAATTTGTAACTCCAGCAAGACCGCTTGCACTAAGTCCATCAGCTAAACTATTGTCTGAATTTACAAGTATAACAGTATCATAATTTAATTTATCTGCTATTTTTCCAGCTGTTTCATATCTATCAGCTCCAGCAAGTTGAGATAAATTTATTTGTGCATTTGAAAAAATTGATGCTATCAATATAAAACTGATACTTAGTGTGATAAATAATAATTTTTTTAGTTTCATATTTTTCCTCCAGATTTTTTTACTTATAGTATAATATAATAAATAAAAATATGTTGTAATATTATGTCGAAAAATAAAAAAATTATGAAATATATAAACCAAATCAACTCTTTTGCATATAATAAAACAGGTACAGTATAAGTACCTTTATGATTATATGCAAATAGGTTGGTGTATAAATGTGGATGAGGAATTAGTAAAATATAAATTAAATAATTGTGAAACGAAAATGGAAGAATACTACAATAGATTAGAAAAATTAGAACAGCAAGGAATTATCAATGGAATGCAAATAGAAAATCTTTGTAGAGACTTAAAAAATTTAATTAGTATATTAAAATGGATAGCAGCTCTTATGGCTACAAGTTTAGTTGGATTTGTAATCCATTTTTTACAAGAAAGAATATTGTAAATAAATAAAAAATAACGATAGTTAAATTTATTATTGCAATTTAGGATAAAAAAATAATAAGAAAGTAATGAAAAATAATAATAAAAGAATAGATAAAAAAATAATAAGAAAATAATAAGAAAATAATAAAAGAATAATAAGAAAATAATAAGAAAATAATAAAAGAATAATAAGAAAATAATAAAAGAATAATAAGAAAATAATAAAAGAATAGATAAAAAATAACAAAACAAGGCTGTATCAAAGTCTAAGGGGGAATAATTTTTTTACTCAATGATACAGCCTTGTTTATATTCTATTAATAAATAATCATTATAGATTAGAATAAATTATATATTGATTATTATTATTATTATTAGCGTAATTTATTCAAACTAATGAAATTTAAAATTTATAATACGTGTTTGCAAATTTCAATACAAATTTCAATATGAGAAATTTACTTGATTTCATCTATTTATTTTTTAAAGACTTGCTTTGTCTATTGTAAACAGGAAGTCCTAAAAGCGTTATTATTATACTTCCTATTGCCAACATTCTAGTTGTTGAACCAGCCATAAATAATTGATTTACTATTACATAAAGTCCACTAATTATTGCAATAGCAGGTATAACAGGATAAAGAGGTACTTTGTAACTTCTAGGCGTATTTGGTTGAGTTTTTCTAAGTCTTATGACAGCCATAAAAGTCAAAGTATAGAAAATCCAACAAGAGAACACTGCTAGATCTGTCAAAGTATTAAATTGACCACTCAAAGCAAATATGCAACCAAGTCCTCCTACAGTTAGAACAGAATTTGTTGGAACTTGTGTTTTATTAAGTTTAGCAAGTTGTTTGCTGAAAGGAAGTAGACCTTCTTCTGCTAAAGAATAAGTTACACGAGATCCAGAAAGTACGAATCCATTTGCTGCACCAAATACAGAAATCATTATTCCTACAGAAATAAGCTTTCCTCCTACGTTGCCAAATATTTTGATGGCAACAGCAGATGCTGGAGCAGATAAAGTCATAAGTTGATCAGCTGGCAATACCCATAAATACGCTAAGTTGATTATGAAGTATATAGCCATGATTCCTGAAACACCACCAACTATGGCAATAGGTAAGTCTTTACCAGGATTCTTCATTTCACCTGCTATAGCTCCAACGTTAGTCCATCCCTCAAATGCGAATAGAATAGCCACCATAAGTTGACCAAGAACTATAGCTGGACTCAAACCTTCAGCAATTATTGGTGAGAATACAGGATTTGTACCAGAGCCTTTTATAAAACCGAAAATCATTAATAATATAAGTGGAATCAATTTACATATTGTAAATAAAACTTGTACTCCTCCACCTACAGCAGAACCTAAATTGTTCAAAATCATAATAAGTATAATTGCACCGATAGCGATTGGTATTTTATAACCATCACCTACGAAAAGACTTGCTTGTTCTGCGAAAACAACGGCAAGTGCAGAAATCATTGCAGGATAGAATACTATGCTTTGCATCCAACCAGCCAAAAATCCGGTTTTTTTGCTAAAAGCTTCTTCAAGATACACTACCATACCGCCTGTTTTAGGAATCATGATAGCAACTTCTGCAAATGTCATAGCCGCAGCAATACAAATAAGACCAGTAATTAGCCATGCATACATTCCAAGACCAGGAGCACCTCCTGTTGCAGTATAAATTGCTTGAGGTTTAAAGAATACCCCAGAGCCAATTACACAACCGATTACAGTAGCCATAGCTGTTGAGATACCAAGATTTTTTTTCAGTTCATTTTTGTTTTCCATGTAAATAACCTCCAAGTTAAATTAAGTTTGAATTTTTTGTCAATTACAAAACTTACGAAATAATTATGTGATACTGATAAAAATAATACTGTGATACTGGTGAAAATAATGTTGCGATACTGGTGAAAATAATGTTGTGATACTGATAAAAATAATTGCTTTGATATTGATTAATTTGTTTGAAACTGTAAAAAATATGCTTAAAAAATTTTATCAGATAAAAATAGATTTAAAAATTCAATATGAAATAGTACATCCAAAAATCCAATATAATACAGTTAAAAGCTATTTTTTACAGTCCATTCAAATTAAAAATCAAAAATTAAAAATTAAAATTTCAGAATTAAAAAAGAGGATACAAAAACAGTTTAATAAACTGCCAGTGTATCCTCTGTATTTTTACCTGAAAGTGTTACTTCTACGGCGTTCTCAATGAGAAACTCTCCAGAGTTCCATCAACACAAGATCCTTCTGACCTGAAAGTTTCTCTAAAAAACGGCTCTTTTAGATTGCTTCATCGGTTTTTGAATTTTTAAGTATTTAAGAATTTATCTTTAAAAAATTCAAAATCTCCCTTGTGTATCCCTTGGTTTTTATTTTTTTATAAGCTAATTATACAAATTTAAAAATATATTGTCAATAAAATTTCTATTTTTAATATCGAATATATTTATAAAGTAATGTTTATATATTTAAATTTAGTATATAGTATAATAAAAAGACTGTATCAAAGTCGAAGGGGGAGATTTTGATACAGCCTTTTCTATATTTTATTAATAAATAATCATTATAGATTAGAACTAAACTATTTTTTGATTATTACTAGCATAATTTATTTAAATCAATGAGATTTACTTGATTTTATCTATTTATTTTTTTTTAAAGACTTGCTTTGTCTATTGTAAACAGGAAGTCCTAAAAGTGTTATTACTATACTTCCTATAGCTAACATTCTACTTGTTGTACCAGCCATGAATAATTGGTTTATAATTACGTAAAGTCCACTTATTATCGCAATAGCAGGGATAATAGGATAAAGAGGTACTTTGTAACTTCTAGGTGTGTCTGGTTGAGTTTTTCTAAGTCTTATAACAGCAACAAAAGTCAAAGTATAGAAAATCCAACAAGAGAATACTCCTAAATCTGATAAAAGATTGAATTGACCACTACAAGCATATATAGCAGCAATTGTTCCTACAACTATTACTGAATTTATTGGAACTTGTGCTTTGTTAATTTTAGCAAGTTGTTTACTACAAGGAAGTAGACCTTCTTGAGCTAGTGAATAAGTTACACGAGATCCTGAAAGTACATATCCATTTGCAGCACCAAATACAGAAATCATAATACCTACAGATATAAGTTTACCACCTACATTACCAAATATTTTGATTGCAACAGCAGAAGCTGGAGCAGATAAATTCATAAGTTGGTCAGCTGGCAATACCCATAAATATGCTAAGTTGATTATGAAGTATATTGCCATAATTCCTGAAACACCACCAATGATAGCGATAGGTAAATCTTTACCAGGATTTTTCATTTCACCAGCAATAGCACCAACGTTTGTCCAACCTTCAAATGCAAATAATATTGCTATCATAAGTTGACCAAGTACAACAGCAGGATTCAAACCGTCACCAATTACAGGTGTAAATACAGAATGTTCACCAGAACCATTTACAAAACCAAAAATCATCAACAGTATAAGTGGTATTAATTTACATATTGTGAATAAAACTTGAGCTCCTCCACTTACAGCAGAGCCTAAACTATTTAAAAATAAAACGAGAATAATTGCACCAATAGCGATTGGTAGTTTGTATCCATCACCAATAAAAAGACTAGCTTGTTCTGCGAAAACAACTGCAAGTGCAGAAATCATTGATGGATAAAATATAACACTTTGCATCCAACCAGCTAAAAATCCATATTTCTTACCAAATGCTTCTTCAAGGTATACAACCATACCGCCAGTTTTTGGAATCATAATAGCTACTTCAGCGAATGTCATAGCAGCAGCTATACAAATAAGTCCAGTAATAAGCCATGCGAACATTCCAAGTCCAGGAGCACCACCTGTAGCAGTATATATTGCTTGAGGTTTGAAGAATACTCCAGAACCAATTACACAACCAACGACTGTAGCCATAGCCGTCGAGATACCAAGATTTTTTTTCAATTCATTTTTGTTTTCCATTTGTAACCTCCAAGTTGATTTAGTTAGGATTTTATGTTAATTTTTAAAATTATTAAATTGAGTTTAGTTATAAAAATAAGTGATTTGATGTGGCTTAATTTGTTGAGCTGTATAAAAATATCATTTAAAAATTGCTGCAGCTTAATTAATAGAGATATTTTTTACAGCTCATTCAAATTAAAAATCAAAAATTAAAAATTAAAAAACATATTATGAAAACAGTATTTTTAGATAAAAATAAAATTTTGGCTAATTGTAAAATAAAATTTTATTTAAACATCGTTTTCACATAAAATAAAAATTTCATTTACTCATTTATTTTAAGTAGTAATTAACAAATCTATACTTGTTTATTTTAAGCATTAAAAAAGAGAATACAAAAACAGTCTAATAAACTGCCTTATATTCTCTGTATTTTTACCTGAAAGTGTTACTTCTACGGCGTTCTCAATGAGAAACTCTCCAGAGTTCCATCTGCACAAGATCCTTTGACCTGAAAGTTTCTCTAAAAAACGGCTCATTTAGATTGCTTCATCGGTTTTTGAATTTTCTAGTTTTTTTAAAAATTTTTTTCTTGAAAAATCAAAATCTCCCTTGTGCGTCATTTGGATTTGAAATTTTTATAAATTTATTATACAAATTTTGAAATACCTTGTCAATAAAAAATCGTTTTTTTTCGTATTGTATATATTTACAAAATAATATCTATATATTTAAATCTACTATAAAATGTATTATTTATAGTTACTTGTAAACAAAAACTTATTATAATTTGCAATTATTAACAATAAAAAACTTATCATTATTTCTAATTATTTACAACAAAAAACTTATCACCATTTTAGTTAAAATCTAATGATGATAAGTTTTGAAAAATTAAAATTATTTTTTATACCGAATTATATTGTTCTATCGTCAAAATTATTTTTTATACAGAATTATATTGTTCTATCGTCAAAATTATTTTTTTATACAGAATTATATTGTTCAATTGCCCAATTATTTTTTATACCGAATTATATTGTTCCATCGCCATCGGTACTTGGTTGATTTTGTCCACCACCACTATTTCCTGCGTCAGGAGTTTTTGGAGGTTCAGTGCCACCACCAGTGCTAGGTTTATTTTCTGTATTATTAGAATCTCCATTGTTGTTAGGTTGATTTGGATTAGTAGGTGTAGCTGGGTTTTGTGTATTATTATTTTCGTCAGTTTTAGTAGTTGTTGATGGTGAAGGTTGAGAACTTATCTTTGTAGGACCTGTCCCTTCAATAAAAGCAGCTCGTGAACCTGAACCTTGTCTTCCTCCATCAACTAAATTTATTTTTGAGAAATAAACTTTTTTTGGAACTTTGAAATCTACTACCTCTAAATTTTTATGAACCTTTGTCATAATTTTTGACCAAAGGGCAGCAGCAGTACCACTTCCTCCAGAAATTGATTCTCTAGTAACACCTTTTAATTGGTCATCTGCAATATATAGAGCAGCAGAGTAATAAGGTGTGTATCCTGAGAACCAAACGTCTTTTGTA
>JAISUA010000026.1 GCA_031272305.1 Clostridioides sp. | reverse complement strand
TCTCTTTCTGTATTTATTTTTATAGGCATAAGATTAAGTATACCGATTTTTTTATAGTCTAAAGTCTGCAAATCTGCTTCTATAATATCAATTCCTTCATCTCTCAAAAATTCTATAACAGGCAATCCTTTTTTTAATATCAAAGACATATGAACACACTCCTTATTTATCAGGTAGTGTAAACTAATGAATTCCGTACGTTTTATATTATAGTTTACACTGTTTTTATATTATAGTTTACACTATCATTTCATATCATAGCTTACACTACCATTTTTAATACTTTAAACAAAACTTATACTTTGAAAATATTTTGTACAAACTTTTTAATAATACGTTGATAAAAGTATGATGTTTAGCAAAAACGAAAGTTTATACAAAATTTATTTGTTATTTTAGAAATCAAGTGCTTGTGATAAATCTTCTATAATATCGTCAACGTTTTCTATTCCAACTGAAAGTCTTATAAGTGTTGGAGATATTCCTATTTCTAAAAGTTCTTCTTCTGACAATTGTCTGTGAGTTGTTGATGCAGGATGTATTACAGAAGTTCTAACGTCAGCAACATGAGTTACAAGTGCTACTAGTTTTAGTTTTCCTACGAAAATTTTAGCGTTTTCTATACTTCCTTTGATATTGAATGAAAGAACTCCACTTGCTCCTTTAGGAAGGTATTTTTTAGCATTTTCGTAATATTTATTGCTTTCAAGTCCAGGATAATTTACAGACTCGATATTTTTATGGCTTTCTAAGAATTTCGCTACAGCAAGTGCATTTTCACTATGTCTTGCAAGTCTTAGATGTAATGTTTCAAGATTTTGATTAGTAATATAAGCATTGAATGGGCTTTGGCAACTTCCCAAATCTCTTAGAAGTTGAACTCTAGCTTTCACAATATATGCTTGGTTTCCGAATGTTTCTGTGTAGCTAAGTCCATGATAAGTTGGATCTGGCTCAACTAATTCAGGAAATTTTCCATTATTCCAATCGAAATTTCCTCCATCAACTATGATTCCACCAAGTGCAGCTGCATGACCATCTAAATATTTAGTTGATGAGTGTGTAACTATATTTACTCCATAATCAAGAGGTCTTAACAGATAAGGAGTAGTCAAACTTGCATCTACGATTACAGGTACGCCAAGATCTTTACCTACAGATACGATTTTTTCTAAATCAAGCACTTCAAGAGTAGGATTTGAGATTGTTTCTCCAAAAATAGCCTTAGTTTTTTCATTTGCAAGAGCTTTAATTTCTTCTGCACTTGAGTCTAAATCAAATTTGATGACATCTATACCAAATTTTTTGAATGTGTTTTCAAATACATTGATACTTCCTCCATAAACTTTTGATGAAAGTAAGAAGTTATCTCCTGTTTTTAAAATGTTTAGAAGTGCGAATGTGTTTGCAGCTTGACCTGAAGATGTTGCAAGAGCTGCTACGCCACCTTCTAATAATGCAACTTTTTCCTCAAGAGCAGCCACTGTAGGATTTCCTATTCTTGAATAGAAATATCCAGCAGCTTTCAGATCAAATAGATCAGCTAGCTGATTAAGTTCGTTGTATTTATAAGTAGTGCTTTGTGCAATTGGGACAACTCTAGGTTCTCCACTTTGAGGTTTATAATTTCCTTGTACGCTGATAGTTTCAATTCTTGCCATTTTTATTTCCTCCCAGATTTAATTTAAATTTTTTTAAAACCAAAATAAATCATAGCCGAGTCTTTGAATAAGGATTGAAGATTCACAAATTAAAAGCCTGAGTATACACTCAGGCTTGAATCAGCTTAATTATACTCATCTTTCAGTTCTCACTGTAGGATTTAGCACCAATGTATATACATATACTGGTTGCCGGGTTTCATAGGGCCAGTCCCTCCACCACTCTGGATAAGATTTATTTAATTTTATAGTTTATAACTATACACCCAAAAAAAATAAAAGTCAATAAATTTTTCGTATATTTTTTTATTTTGCAAATTCACTAAATTTATTAAATAAATTGAAGAAAGAACAAATACAAGTTCTAAAATAAATACAAGTTCTAAAACAAATATCAGTTCTCAAATAAATATGAGCTTTAAAAACAATTCTCAAATAAATATGATCTTTAAAAATAATTTCATCAGCTGAAAATTTTCATTAAAAAAATCTATACATATCATAACTACTATAGAAAATAAATATTTTACATTGCTAATACTTTAATATATAGTATTAATATAGATATATTTAGCGAACTTTGCCGATAAAAAATACAATATAAAAGGAGATAAAAAAATGAAAGTAGCTTATATTTTTAGCAGTACAACTTCACACAAAATATTAGACAAAATGATATTACCACAATTAGAATCAGGAAAGCATGGAGCAGAAGTAGCAGGAATGTTTTTCTTCATGGACAACACTTTCTTCCTTACAAAAGGAAATTCTGTAGGTGAAAGACTTAGCAAAATAGCTTCTGAAACTGGCATGATTATAATGGGATGTGATCAATGTGTACTTGAAAGAGGAATTGAAAATAACCTAGTAGATGGTGCGACTATAGGCTGTTTTCCAAATCTGTATGCTTGTTTAGGCGGAGCAAATATAGATCAAGTAATCACTTTATAATTCAATACGAATGATTAGGAAATCGTATTCATAAGTAAGAAATAATTTTAAGGGAGAATTTATGGAAAAAATATTAGTTGAGTTTATTAATACCTGTCCTACTTGTGAAGAACATGCAAGAGTTATAAAAGAAATTTGTGATAAATATCCGGAAAAAATTGATTTGAAAATTTATTATGCAGGAAAAGATTTTTCCTATATAAAAAAATATGGAGTAATCACAAAGGGAACAATGATAATAAATCAAAAAAAGAAAGTAGACAGACTTAGTAAATCAAATATAGAAAAAACAATTTTAGAAGTAATAGGTTAATTTAGGAGAAATCATGAGAGTATTTTTAATAATATATGAAGCAGTGAAAAATACTTTGTTATCTTCTGTTGAAATATTGAACACTTCATCAGGTTGGTTGATGATTAGTTTTATTTTTGCTGGTGTATTACACAATATAATATCACCAGCAAAATTGCAAATGCATCTAGGAAATAAAAAAATATCATCTTTATTGAAAAGTACTATTTCAGGAATGTTTTTGCCTATTTGTAGCTGTGGTGTCATTCCAATAGGTATAAGTATGTATATGTCAGGTTCTTATTTAGGACCTGTACTTTCGTTTATGACGTCTACACCTATTATAAATCCAATTGCAGTTATTTTGAGTTTTGGACTATTAGGTCCTCAAGTTACTCTGATATATTTCATATCTGGTTTTGTTGTTCCTATGATAGCAGGAATAATAGGAAATACATTTGGAGGAAGTGAACTTCATATTCAAAATCATTTACAAGAAATTGAGATAGTTGATTCAGAGTATAAAGATTCAAATAATGAAATATATGATGAAGAAATTGAATTAATTGAACTTGAGGAACAGGACGCTACACTTATTCAGAAAATCATAGATGGTTTGAAATGGTCTTTTGGAGAACTGGCACTTACAGTTAGTAAATATGTTATAGTTGGAATGCTTATGGCAGGTTTCATAACGAGTGTATTTCCTAAGGAAATCATAAATAAATATTTAGGGAATCCAGGTATGCTATCACTTGCAAGTATAAGTGTACTTGCTTGTATAATGTATGTATGTGCAGTTGGACATATTCCATTTATAGCAGCACTTGTTGTAAGTGGAGCATCGCCAGGTGTTGCTATAACTTTTTTGATTGCAGGAGCAGGAACTAATCTACCAGAACTCATAAGTTTATATAAAATAATTGGAAAAAGAACTGCCAGTATATATGCAATAACAATGATAATATCATCATTAGTTATAGGATATATCACAAACTTACTTTTAAATACAAATGAAGTGTATTTGAATTTTCAAATGTCAAAGTCATCTATACAAATAGCAAATATGTTTACATTTAGTATACCTCATCTAGTTAAATATATATGCACAGTATTAATTATAATATTTGCGTTTTTAGCTGTCTTACCAAAGTTGAAGAAAAAATATATAATTATTATTTTCACAATAATAGGAATTATTCTAATTTCTAATTTTATAAGTGAAATTAGAAGTGAAAAATCAAAACAAGATACAACATATTCAACTGAGGCTGATGAAAATTTAATAAATTATTTTAAATCTAACTGCAAATATAAAGAGATAATTATCTATGCACAAGAAGATGTCAATGAAGATAATAAAGGCGACTTAGTTTTAATATATAAAGGGATTGATGATAAAAATAAAATGATTGTAGTACTAACTAATAAAAGCAATGATAAATTATTTTTAACTAAGTCAGTAGATGCTCCAGTGGAAAATCAAGAAATAAAATTCAAGGATATAGATTCGAAACAACCAATGGAAATAGTAGTTTCAGGTTCTAAAAAAGGTAATATAGGATATGGAATATATAGAATTGAGAACAATGAACTTATAAATATTTTCGGTGAAAATATGAAAGATTGCTGTGAATAACTAGGAAACTTTGAAAATAAGAAAAGTAAAGTTGTAGACTTAGATGTCTTATACCATAGATTAGAACTGAACACTCATGTACGAATAGACTTACTTCTTAGAAAGTTGGTAAGTAACGTATAAAATTCTATTGTAAATAGAACCCTGCGACTTAAGTCGTTGGAGGTTCAGTAGTACCTAAGAATGAGTTTGGTTTGGAGGGATTGTTATGGATGGTATGCCTAAAAATTTCGATACTTTCGCAGAAAGTAGGAAACAGGGTTTTATCAGAGCAAAAGAATTAAAAGATAGTGGAAAAAAAATGATTGGTATGTTTTGTGGATTTACACCATTTGAAATTCCAATGGCAGGAAAAGCAACGACTGTTATGGTGTGTGGTGTAAACGAAGAACCTATTGCAGAAGCTGAAAAATATTTACCAAGAAATATTTGTCCACTTATAAAATCAAGTTTTGGAAGTGCAAAAGATGACTCATGTCCGTATTTTTATTTTTCAGATATGATCATAGGCGAAACTACTTGTGATGGTAAGAAAAAAATGTACGAAATGCTTGGAAAATTTAAGAATATGTATGTTATGCAATTACCTCAAATGCCTTATGGAGATGTTGCGTTTGAATATTGGAGAGATGAAATAATAAAATACAAAGAAGCTATTGAAAAAAATCTTGGTGTTGTCATAACAGAGGAAGATATTTGGGAAGCGATAGAGGACAAAAATGATGAAAGAAGAATAACAAAAGAATTTTACGCTTTAGCGAAACATGTTCCATCACCATTTACAGCTATGGAATTGAATAATGTTCTTACACAAGCACTTTTTATTTTTGATAGAGATGAGATGAAGGATTCTATAAGAAAAGTAACACAAATAGGTAGAGAAAGAATAGAAAGAGGAGAGTTTCCTGTTTCAAAAGAAACTCCTAGAATATTGATTACAGGTTGTCCTACTAGTGGAGTTCAAGATAAAATTTTCAAATTACTTGATGAAGTAGGAGGCTCTGTAGCAGCACTAGAACTTTGTACAGCAGGCAGAGGAAATGAAACTTTAGTCGATGAAGATAGAACAAGAGATGTCTATGATGTTATAGCAGAAAGATATTTAAAAGTTGGTTGTCCTGTTATGATGTATGATGACCAAAGATTCAAGGTATTAGATGAGATGATTGACGAGTATCAAATAGATGGTGTGATAGACGTTGTTCTTACAGCTTGTCATCCGTTTGGAGTAGAATCAGTAAGAGTAAAAGATTTCGTTACAAATGAAAAGAAAATAGCATTTATGAAAATAGAAACTGATTATTCAAAATCTGATATAGAACAAATAAGAACAAGACTTGAAGCATTTGTAGAGATGCTGGAAGATAGAGCAATGGAAAGAGTAAATGAATCAAAAGAATATGCGAAATAAAAAATTTTTTTAAATGGAGAAGAATAAATGTTTAATAAAAAGAAATTTAGTATAATTATGTGTTCATCATTAATGATTTTATCTCTTGTTTCAGGATGTTCAAAAGGAAAAGAAAGTGCTAAAACAAGCGAAGAGGATAGTTATGTAATCAATTTAGGATATTATAATTGCGATCATATGACTGCAGCTCCAGTTGCTGATCAAGCTGGAATTTACAAAGAACTTGGACTTAATGTAAATATAGTTGGTAACGGAAATGTTCCGGAAGCTATGGCAGCAGGCCAAATGGATGCTGGTTATATAGGAACAAATGGAGCATTGGGGGCAGTTGAAAAAGGTTCTCCACTTGTTATTGCAGCTAATAATCACAGTGGTGGTTCTCACTATCTTGTTGTCAAAAAAGATTTAAAAGACAATCAAGAGTTGATAGGTAAAAAAATAGCGGCAAATTTCACAGATCCTTATTGGACTCTTAGCTATGCACCAGGAGCCGGCATACCAGCTGAAGCTGATAAATATGAACCAGTAGATATTAAATCAGATAAAGACAAGTATCTTGCATTTAAGACTGGGAAAATAGATGCCTTTGTTGCTTGTGATCCTTGGGGGTCAGTTGCAGAATTAGATGGAACAGGTAAAATAGTTTCATCTGATTTATACAATAGAAAAGTGGATAACAAAACGTATAATTGTTGTTCATTTACTTTGAATCAAAAATTTATTGATGAACATCCAGAGCTAGCAAAGAAAATGGTACTAGCTCACACTAAGGCAGTTGAATTCATGTATGAACATCCAGTTCAAGCAGCAAAAATGTTTGCTAAAGCATATGATGTAGAGGAAGAAGTAGGTCTAATGACTATGTATAAAAAGACAGTGATGGAAGGTAGAACAATAACTTGGACATTAGATGAACAAGCATACAAAGATACTGGAGATATATACAAAAAATTCAATATAATAGGAAAAGATTTCGATGTTACTAAATATATGAATACAAATCTACTTAAAGAGTCAGGTGCAGATGATTTCGATAAATTTATAAAAGAAAAAATAGATCCAATATTCCCTGTTGGAATGAGTTATGATGATTGGAAGGCAAAAGCACTTGAAATAGATGGAGAATAGAAATTTAAGAAAAAACAATTTAAATCATATATCCAGGAAATAAAAAGTAAAACTGAGTATGAATTTAGATAAAAAGGAAGTATGTTGTGAATAAAAAATATTTTTGTTTTTTGATGGTTACCGCTGTAATCTGCATAGCGATTATAACATTTAATTTTAAAGATAAAGAAAAAATATCCGGAAAAGTTAGGATAGGTGTATCTGATGATACATCTGGATTTGTGATTGACTATATGAAGAGTAAAGATAACTTCAAAAATCTACAATTAGTAAACAATTTAGATACTTATACAGTGGCAGATTGTTGTTCAAGTACAACTCAGTGGGCATTAAGTTCAGATGAGATTGATTTGGCAATAATTTGCAAAGAAGCGGCAAAAGAGTTTATAGAAAATGATAATGATTTTGTAGTAGTTTCTCCTGTTCTTAAAAATTCAGATATATTTTTAATTAATAATAGAAATATAGATAAAATAGGGGTAACAAATAAAAGAAATTATCAGTATGACTTGGTAAGGAAGTACTATAAAAATGCAGAAATAGTTCCAATTACAGGGACAGCATTAGGATATGCTCTAGAAAGTAAACAGGTAGACGGAGCAGTTATGGATATATTTAGAGCATTATCTCTTGAAGGTGAAAAACTTTCTACTGCATCCAATGGTGAATATGAAAGTTATGTGCTAGTATCAAGTAAAGAATTTATGAAAAGTAAAGAATATAAAAGTTTTATCACTTTGTATAATAAAGCAGTAAAAGAATTGCAAGATGAGAAAACTTTTAAAAAAGAACTTAAAAATTATAAAAATATAGATGTGACAATAAAGGAAATGGAGGATATGAAGAGTTGGAAGATAAAGTTTCTTCAAATAAAAGAGGATTTTTAAATGAAAAAAATTCTCTTAATAAACGCAAATTTAAAATGAGAAATGCTAGTAAATCAAACAACTTCATGGATACTCTGTATAGAATAATTGTTATAATAGCGATAATAGCCTTGTGGCAAGTAACAGCTATAAGGCTTGGAAGTCCATTGTTACTTCCAGAACCATTAGAGGTTTTCAAAGGCTTAGTAATATGTGTAACAGATATTGAAATACTAAAAAATCTTGGAATAACACTTCAAAGGGTGCTTAAGGGTTTTGGATTTGCTTTTTTGATAGGGATACCTATAGGAATACTTATGGGATTTTCAAGGAAATTTGAAAAAGCTGTGTCACCTATTATAGATTCAATAAGACAAGTTCCAATAATGGCTTGGGTACCTCTTACAATAGTTTGGTTTGGAATAGGAGATGGACCAACAATATTTTTGATAGGGTTCTCAGGAGTATTTCCAATAATTCTTAATACAATGCAAGGTGTTAGAGCTATTTCAAAAGATTATTATAATGCTGCTAGAAGTATGGGTGCATCTCCAATATCTATATTCTTCAATGTTATGCTGCCATCAGCATTACCAGATATATTGACAGGATCAAGACTTGCAATATCTACTGGTTGGATGAGTGTTATTTGAGCGGAGTTCATAGCGACGAGTGCCGGTCTTGGTTACTCTATGGTTAGAGCTCAAACTATGATGAAAACAGAACAGTTGGTAGCTCTTATGTGTATGGCAGCTATAGTTGGATTTACAATAGATTTAATATTGAAATTAATAAATAAAATACTTTGTAGATGGAAATTTGAAGTTTAATTTTAAGGATGTGGAGTAAGTTGAAGTTAGAGATTAAAGGTATAGACAAAACTTTTGTAAATAGAAAAGAAGAGAATTATGTTTTAGAAAATATAAATATATCGGTTGAAGAAGGTGAATTTATCTCTCTATTAGGGCCATCTGGATGTGGAAAAACAACACTTCTTACAATCATAGGAGGATTTCAAAAGGCAGATAGAGGAGAAATTTTTCTCAATGGAAATCTAGTAACAAAACCAGGAATCGATCGTGCATTTGTTTTTCAAAATTATGCACTTTTCCCTTGGAAAAATGTAAAAGAGAATGTTATGTTTCCAATGAAACAACAGGGAATGAAAAAGCAAGAAAGAGAAGAAAAATTCGAAGAGTTAATACAACTATCAGGATTGTCAGGAAAAGAAAATCTCTATCCAAATCAACTTTCTGGAGGAATGAAACAAAGGGTTGCAGTTATAAGAGCACTTGCATGCAATCCAGAGGTACTTTTGATGGACGAACCACTTGGAGCGATTGATTTGAAAATGCGTCAAAGTATGCAAAGAGAATTAGAACTTATTTGGATGTCCAAAAAAATAACTGCAATAATGGTTACTCATGATGCAGATGAGGCTGTATACATGAGCGATAGAATAGTTATAATGTCTAAGAACAGAGGAGAGATAATTGGCGATATAAAAATTGATCTACCTCGTCCTAGAGATAGAGAAACAGATAAATATGTAGAATACAAAACAAAGATTTTTGAATTACTATCAAAATGCTATGATGAAGATATAATATAGTCTTATTATGAGAAGTGCATTTCAATAAAAATAAATAAATGATACCTAGCTAATTTTAAAAAAAGATTTCTAGGTATTTTTTATTAGAATTTTATTAATTATAGTCTATCCAAAAGAAGTTTGTATAGTATCTAAGAATCCCTCGACTTCAGCATTGGAGGTTCAGAGGAAATAAAATTGGATATTTGTTTCAAGAATATGAGCTTATAGATAATTTGACGGCAAGGGAAAATATAATTCTTCCTCTTTTGATTCGTGGAATCAAAAAGAATAAAACAGATTATTGCAATGTTTGTGTTGAGTCTGAAAATAAGTTTTAAACAACCAGATGAATTATTAAAAACTCAAACGGGAAAAATACAAAGAAACGTTTCAGGTGTTGTTGCAAATCTGAGTTTTTTCGTGGGGATAGTGTTATTATGTGTTGCATATAAATTTGGAATATACAATTTAAACTTAGAGAATCCTGTGAATACAGTTGTATCTGCATGGATAATAATAGTTGTATGTGGATTTCAGGGACAAATCTTTTGTTCAAAGGAATGGGAAGTTTTGCAGGAAAATTAATAAAAATAATTTGTTAGATTTAAATTTGCCGGTGATGTCTGGATTTGATATTTGTAAAATATTGAAAAATAAAGGTATAGGTCCTATTTTAGTGCTTACTTCACGAAATCAAATAAAAGATGAACTCCATTGCCTTGAACTTGGAGCTGATGATTATCTACTGAAGCCTTGCCATCCGGACAGATTGATCGCAAAAATCAAAAAATTAATTCAGTTGTATGAAAACAGGTGTTTGTAAATGCTGTGAAATATTCAAAGAAAGATGAAAAAAGTAGAATTTGGATAAAGATTGGATTTGGAAAAGAAAAAAATAAATATTATTTATCTATATCAGATAATGGGGTAGGTGTGTATACTTCCGATTTTCCATTTATATTTGATAAAGGCTTCACAGGAGATAATTCTGATAGGACCCAATCTACAGGTATAGGTTTATATCTTGTAAAAAAACTGTGTGAAGAACTGAATATAGAAATAAGTGCAAGATCAAAACGAACAGAAGGATTTGAGATAAAATTTTGGCTTCCTGTCATTGAGAAAAAATAAAAGACATAATAAGACTTATCATCACTTAAATAAGATCTAATGAGATAAGTCTAGTTATTCGAAGTGTGAAAAACTACGTTTTTCTTCATATACGCTTCTCATAATAAGACTCATAAGAAATTGAAATAAAACCAAGGTAATAAGTCTTGAAAAAAGTGAGCTAGAAAATCTATGATTTTCGTTAGCGAACTTTCCTATTAAGTTCGAAGTCCTTAAAGTTTCAGTTTCAATTGCAATGAAATCTTCATAATAAGGATACAAAGTATAAAAATCAAGTAATATCAACATTTTCAGCTCAAGATAAATAAAAAAACAAAAAAACTTCAAAAAAATTTTCAAAAAGTGTTGACACTTTTCTTCAAAGGTGATATTATATTACTTGTCGTTAAGACAACGAAGAAAACGCCGAAACAAATCGGCAAACAAAGAACATTGAAAATTAAACAGTAGG
>JAISUA010000246.1 GCA_031272305.1 Clostridioides sp. | reverse complement strand
ATGGCTTCTCTTTAAATAAAAAATAGCATAGTATCTATGCTATTTGTAAAAATAAATTTTTATAATTGAAGGCGACACCCAGATTCGAACTGAGGATCAAGGAGTTGCAGTCCACTGCCTTACCACTTGGCCATGTCGCCAAAAATTGAGCTAGTAGAAACACTCATTTTCAAAAGTCTATAATATATAATATGCTTTTTTTAAATAAATATGACTAAAAAGAAAATATTTTTTAATAATATTTTTTAAATAACATAGTAAAATTATTTATAAAACTACCATCTAGCTCATCTTCATCTGTCACTGTTTCTACTTTTTTAGTATCTAAATTATACAAATATACTCCAATCTTATTTGAACCTTTTTTGAATCCTCTAAATACAATTTCATTGTCAGAAACAAAATAGAATTCTTCATTTAATCGAGTAATTTCCTTATCCTCTTTTTTATAATTATAACTTATTCCTTCTCCCAAAAAGTTTATTTTTTCAAGTTTAGATGTTTTCTTATGAAATTTATACCAAGTAATTTGATCTTTATCTTTTAGAGGAAAATTCGAATCTACTTTTCCTAAAATTATATCGCCCTTCAAATCACTAGCAATAACTGAATCAAAGTAAATTCCATCTAAAGAAAATTTCATTTGCAACTTTTTTGTACTTTCATCAAGTTCATATACATAAGTCTTTGGTTTTTTGTAATTTTTATTTTCTACATCTAATCCATTATTTATATCATCAGTATATTTATCTTTCTCATCTTCTGACCAACCTAGAAAAAGAGTTTTCTTCGTTATAGGATTGTAATTTGCAAGCCAACAACTAAAATCACTTGGAGTCTTGACTTTGATTTCTTTAAGTTCATTTGTTTTCTTATCCAAAGAAAATATTTTCAAAGGTCTTTCTGCCTTTTTTACACCTACAACAATTATACTTTCGTCTTGAGGAATTATTTTATTTATAGCGAAAAAATCTTTTGTCAGTTGATTACTTTCTTTTGTTTTCAAGTTATAAGAAAAAACTTGATCACTATCACCTGTTCCATCATCTTCAGTATAATAAATTTTATTTTCCTTCAAATCAGCAACAGATAATGGATACTGTGATGTATATGCAAAAGAATAATTTATATTTTTATCTATATTTTCTTCTTTATTAGAAGTATTTTTATCTTCACTTTCTTCTTTATCAGAAATATTTTTGTCTTCACTTTTTTCTTTATTAGAAGTATTTTTGTCAAAATCATAAATCATAACTTTTGTAGTCATACCCTGTTCTTGATTTTTCTTATTATTATATCCTGTAGATGTTACAGAAAAATATAAATTTTTTCTATCATTATTTTTCAAATCATTATCTGAAGTGCTAGTATTCAAACTAGAGTCTTTATTATTACTTTTATCATTACTATATTCTTGAATTTTCTCAGAAGTTTCTACAGAAATATTACTTGCATTTTTATTACTTTCATTTCTATTGGACTTGCAACCCGTAAGAAAAATACCTACAGAGAATATCACGCTAACTAATATAAAAATAACTGATTTAACTGATAGTTTTTTCAATAATTTTATAATTTTTTCTAAAATTAAATTCTTATCGTTTCTCATATCATATCCTCTTCATTTTTATAATAAGACTTATTACCATTTAAAATAAAACCAAGGTAATAAGTCTTGATCTTTTATCTTGAATAAGTATACATTCCATTTTTTATAGATAGATTTGTTCCAAATTGATATCCCCAATACTCTACACCAGTTTTCCAAATATCCAACACTGCATCTGGAAGTGAACCATTATCTCTCTTGTACATAGTTTGAGTATGCATTGTTCCATCTTTTGACATAGCTGTTACTTGAATTGGTTTTCCATGACTTGGATTATCTATATCTCCTCTAGTAGCAACATCTCCTTTTTTTAAAACATTATTCATTTCTCCTCTGACATCATCAAATGTTGTAAGTCGTCCTTTTCCTGTGACCATTGTATTTGTAACTTCTATAGTATTGTTGTGATTTCCCCAAATGTGAATTCCCACCTCAGACGTGCTTCCTTGTTTAAGTGGACGATAGACTTGATTATTAGTGTAATAAGTAACTTCAACTTTTTCTAAATTTTCTTCATCTTTATTAATTTCTTCTGTATTATCATCTTTATTAATTTCTTCTGTATTATCATTATTTATTTCTTTTAATTTATTATCTTTCGCAAACTCCTCTGAGGATTTTGTTTTTGTTTCTATTTTTACTTCTTTAATTTCTCTACTATTTTCTCCTTCATCTAAAGTAATGTCTATTGTTTTCGCAAATGCAATCATATTCGCATCAAACATAGCTATTATTCCACACGACAATGTTAGTGAAATAAGCAAATGTATAAAAAGAAAATTTTTTATTTTTTTAATCATAATAAAACCTCCATAATTTTTTTAAGTGTTAATATCTTTGAATAAACTTTTATTTAGATTATGCACTCCTACTTTTTGCAAAAAGTTTACACAAATATTTGCACTATCTTTTTTATTACCCTATATCTTTTATCTCCATATTTACATATTTTAATTCATAAATTTGTTAATTATATTAATTCAGACAAAAACAAATTAAACCAATTTTCATTAAAAATCTTAATGAAATTGTTTTAAATTCTATAGCCTACCTCTTACTTCGTTGAAGTATAAATCTATAAATTGCAAAATAAACCTATAATCGCAACTGAAAATACACTTTTTAATCATTGTTTTATGTATTAAATATAACTTAGCTTTTTTTTGTCAATATTCCTTCAAAAAAACAAAAAATTCTTGTAGTACTTCAAAAAACGTTCAAAATGTTAATCGAAGTGCTACAAGATTTTTTATATTTAACATCCTTCTATTGTTCTCATAGCCAATATAGTCTGTTCTATTAAATGATCCAGTTCCCATCCTAAATTTTCTGCACCACTTTTTATTACATCTCTGCTACATCCAGCTGCAAACTTCTTATCTTTAAATTTTTTCTTGACAGATTTTAATTCCATATCTTGAACTGATTTGCTTGGACGCATAATCGCTGCAGCACCTATCAATCCAGTCAATTCATCTGTTGCAAAAAGTATTTTTTCCATTATGTGAGTTGGCTCATACTTTGTACCTGTAAGACCCCAACCATGAGACATCGTAGACTTGATTATACTTTCATCTACATCGTAATTTTTTAGAATCTCTATTCCTTTCACACAATGTTCTTCTGGATACTCCTCAAAATCAATATCGTGAAGCAATCCAACTACTGCCCAATATTCTTCGTTTTCCTTATCGTATTCTTTAGCGAAAAATCTAAGTACTCCACTAACTACTTTAGCATGTTGCAAATGAAATTCTTCTTTGTTGTGTTTTTCTAATATTTCCTGTGCTTGCTGTAATGTTGGTATCACTGATATATCCTCCTTTGTAAAATTTCATTCGAAATAAAATACTAATTTTATTCAAAATAAAAATTATATTCCTACAATAATAATCTTATCTTCCTAAAATGTCAAGGAAATTTATTGATTTTTTGAAATAATCCACAATTTTATTTTTTAGTTATACCTCTATGTTTTAAATATTTTAGATTGCAAATTTTTACGTGACTTAATTATAATGATAGTAAAAATTTTTACTTCAAACGAATAAATTCTAAAACATTAAGTTAATTAACCGTTTTAGTTATAACATTTCATTTAAATAAATTCTGATGCTGGAAATTTTTCTTCTTTTTTACTTATATACTTGAATCCTTTTTCATTGTATTCACATACTATTACATTGACTTTTTCAAATTTAGAAATATCAAATTCTTTAGTTTTAGATGAACCTCTTTCCTGATATTTAGGAATACTAACTGTAAAATCGTAAAATTCCTTTTTCTTTTTAATAAGTAAAGCCTTATTTTCTTGCTTATTATTTCCTTCGATTTTTTTGTAGAATTGCTCTTTCTTTATATTTGCATCTACTTCTACACTAATTATGTCTGAAGTTGCTTTGTATTTTGAATTTAATTTTATCGCATTTGTTAGTATTTTTATTTTTTCATAAAGTTCTTCTATTTTTTCTTTATTGTCACTATACACTGATTGCGGAATTACATCTATTGTATCTATATCACGAAATTTTTCTTCTATTTTTATTTTTCCTTGCTCTCTAAAATCAAACCAAGCTTCTATACTTTCATAAGTTTCCTTAAATTTATTGTAAAAATCACTTCCTTTAATTTTTTCTGTTGAAAATGCTTCTATCATTTTTAACTTATCTCTTTCAGAAAGTGTTCCTTTTTTACTCATTTTATCTATTTCTTCTTGGAATTTTATAAGTTCACCTTTAGAAATCTCATACATCTTCCTATCAATAAATCCAGTATTTTTATTTCTATCACCTGTCAAATATTTATCGTCTATCTCTGTGTATACAAAAGCATTTGTTTCTTCAGATGATTTCTTATTTTTTCTATTTATTCTGCCTAACCTTTGAAATAATGAATTAAGATCTGACAATTCAGTAAACAAATAATCAAAGTCAATATCAAGACTTGCTTCCACTATTTGATTTGAAATCCATATTCCATTTCCTTTTGTTTGAGTTTGTCCAAAATTTAAAATTTCTTTTTCAATTACTGCACGATCTTTCTTTGTAAATTTTCCATGAAGTATATTTACATATTTTTTATTTTCTTCACCTAATCTATCAACGATTTTATCGTAGATATTTTGACTTTCTGTAACCGTATTACAAACTACTAATATCTTATTTGAAATATCACCTTCAAAATTAGCTTTTTTATTTTCCAAAAATGTTTGTACTATCTTTTCTGCATCTATTCGATCTTCAAGTACTTTTATATTGTGTCTTGGCTTGACTGTTTCATCATCAATAAACGGATCTGTTATTAACAAACTTGACTCATTCATTTTTATACCATCTTCGTCTACAAACACTCTCTCACGAAATAAATCTTCTATAAAAGGTGCCAACGTGGCTGTGATAAGTGCAATCTTACCACCCAACTCAACAATTTTTTTGCAACCAAATACAATATAAGCAAGTAAATCTGGAGAATACATTTGTATCTCATCTATTACTATTTTTGAATATTGAAGAGTTGCAAGAAGCATATCATAGTTTTTAGGCAAAAATACAAATTTAAATAATTGATCTATAGTTGATATATTCAGCGGTAAATTCAAATTCTTTCTAGAATCATTTGCGTAATCCATAATTTCTTCGTCACTCATCTCATGATTTTCTATTTTAGAACTTGTACTAGAATTATCGCCTTTTTTATTTATTAGATATTCAATCGAACTAGAATGTAACAATCCTAATTGCTCTTCAATTTTCTTATTTTCATTATTTTTGTTATTTTTGATTATATTATTCTCTATCCTATCGTAAATAGCATTTATAGCTGTTCTTATAGGCAATATGAAGAATCCTTTATTATCGCCTATCCACAAAAGTCCTGCCTCTGTTTTTCCTGCTCCAGTCTGAGCAACTGCTATTACATTTTTTTCAGAGTTATCTTGCATGATTTGTTGAAATTCATTCCAATCACAATCTAAATTTTTTCTAAGTTCTTCTCTAAATTTTTCCATGGATTCTGACAGGAAGTCGTTTGGATATTCGATTTCGTATTCTCCACTTGCACTGTAGTCACATCGTTTTAACAATCCACCTATTTTAATAAACTTATTTGTAATATTTGATTCAGAGCCTTTCTTTGATTTTATTCTACTTGTTAAAACTACAAGGTTTTTATTTTTAGGATTAAATTTTTCAATGCTTTTATTTATTAGCTCTTTTCTATCTTTAACTATTTCATCTATATTTTCATAAGTGTGATGATTCATAACAGCATTTGCAATAATATAATACTCTAATTTATTCTCAAATAATTTTTTATCAATAAAACAAGCAGATAATATATTATGAGGAACTTCTTTTTCTTCATCAAATAATATCTTTCTGTTTTTTGAATCCATATTATTTTTTATTCTAGACTGAAATTCATCATTTATTTTTCCTATATCATGATAAA